>PAMG01000013.1 GCA_002707245.1 Flavobacteriales bacterium | reverse complement strand
CTTCTGCTACTGCAGTAGCTATCGTAGATAAGCCAACCGGGCCACCATTAAATTTATCAATAATACAATTCAAAATTCTCTTATCCATTCTATTTAATCCATTTTTATCTACATGTAATGAAGTAAGAGCTGTATCAGTAATATTAATATCAATATCACCAGATCCCTGAACTTGTGCAAAATCTCTTACTCTCTTCACATATTGATTTGCAATTCGAGGGGTTCCACGACTTCTAGTAGCAATTGCAANTGCAGCATCTTGAGTGATTTTAACATCTAGAATATCTGCTGATCTTTTAACTATTTTAGTCAAAGTTTCTGCGTTATAATAATCTAACCTACAGGGAATACTAAATCTATCTCGTAATGGTTGCGTTAACAATCCTGCTCGAGTAGTTGCACCAATTAAAGTAAATCGATTTAAATTAATTTGTACAGAACGTGCACTAGGACCACTTTCAATCATAACATCAATTCTAAAATCTTCCATTGCAGAATATAAATACTCTTCAATAACAGTACTTAATCTATGGATTTCATCTATAAACAAAACATCTCTTTCTTCTAGACTAGTTAATAAACCTGCTAAATCACCAGGCTTCTCTATTACTGGACCTGATGTGATTTTTAAATTTGATCCTAATTCATTTTGAATAATATGTGCTAAAGTGGTTTTACCTAATCCAGGGGGGCCATATAATAAAACATGGTCTAACGCTTCTTTTCGTTGATTTGCTGCTGTTACAAAAACTTTTAAATTTTTCAGAACATCATCTTGTCCTGAAAAATCAGAAAAAGAGACAGGTCTTAATTTATTATCAAATTCNTTATTAGCAAAATTCGAATCATTAAACTCAATACTATGTTCATTATCTTCCATAGGAACCGTGTAAAGAAACAAGTTATAAATTAATTAAAAGAAAAACTAANAAATTTATTTAGTGCTCTTCTTTTTCACCCTTTTTTAAAGGAATACTTTGAGGGACAAAGTCATCNTCCATCCCTGGTTTTGAATAATCATATGCCCATCTATGAACCTCTGGTATTTCCCCAGGCCAATTACCGTGAATTCTTTCAACAGGAGCGGTCCATTCTAAAGTATTTGATTTCCATGGATTTTGTGGTGATTTTGGACCTCTAAAAATACTATAGAAGAAATTGAAAAAGAAAACTACTTGAAATAAAGCACCAACTATAGCAAAAAAACTAACGACTTCATTAATATCTAATAAATTATCAAACATAGGAAAAGCTGTATTTGAATAATATCTTCTAGGTAACCCAGCCATGCCTAAAAAATGCATTGGGAAGAATGTACCATAAGCACAAATAAAGGTGCCCCAGAAATGGACATATCCTAATTTTAAATTCATCATTCTACCATACATTCTTGGAAACCAATGATATACTCCAGCTAACATACCAAAAATGGCAGATAGTCCCATGACAATATGAAAGTGCGCAACTACAAAATAAGTGTCATGTACATTAATGTCAAGTGCACTATCACCTAATATTAATCCTGTTAACCCTCCTGTAATAAAAGTAGAAACCAAACCTATTGAAAATAACATTGCAGGAGTAAATTGNAAATTACCTTTCCATAGCGTAGCTATATAGTTAAAAGTTTTTATCGCAGATGGTATCGCTATAAGTAAGGTGGTAAAGACAAAAACTGAACCTAAGAAAGGATTCATTCCTGTAATAAACATATGATGTCCCCAAACAATAAAAGATAAAAATGCTATAGCTAATATTGATCCAATCATAGCTCGATATCCAAAAATTGGTTTTCTAGAACAAGTTGCAATAATCTCTGAAGTTATACCAAGAGCTGGTAGTAATACAATATAAACTTCAGGATGACCTAAAAACCAAAATAAATGCTGAAATAAAATAGGGTTACCTCCTGCATGTGATAAAACTTCGCCTTGAACTAGAATATCAGATAAAAAGAAACTAGTACCAAAACTTCTATCAAAAACTAACAATAGTGCTGCTGACAATAACACAGGAAACGATAAAACTCCTAAAATAGCCGTAATTAATAAAGCCCAAACGGTTAATGGCAAACGAGTCATTGACATGCCTTTAGTTCGAAGGTTTAATACAGTAACAATATAATTCAACCCACCTAACAAAGAAGANACAATGAATAAAGTCATACTAACAAGCCAAAGAGTCATTCCAAGACCGGATCCTGAAATAGCTTCAGGAACAGCACTCAAAGGGGGGTATATAGTCCAGCCAGCTGATGCTGGACCAGATTGTACAAATAGGGATATTATCATGACAACCGAAGAAACAAAGAAAAACCAATATGATAGCATATTTAAAAAACCTGATGCCATATCACGAGCCCCAATCTGAAGAGGCAATAATAAATTAGCAAAAGTTCCACTTAAACCGCCAGTTAAGACAAAAAACACCATAATAGTACCATGTATAGTAACCAAGGATAAATAAATATCTGGACTCATAACACCTCCTTCTGCCCATCTTCCCAATAAAGCACCAAGTACTCCACTGGATTCGCCTGGATTAGCAAGCTGTATACGAAATAAAGCAGACATCAACATTGCAATGACTCCCATTACCATACCTGTAATTAAAAACTGTTTAGATATCATTTTATGATCTAAACTAAAAACGTACTTGGAAAAAAAGTTTTCTTTATGATGTCCGTGTTCACCCATGATATATAAATATAATTAATTATAAATTAGCAATTTGATTAACTTTTTGACTTTCAAGCCACTCATTATACTCTGCCTCAGTTTCCACGACAACTTTCATTTGCATATTATAGTGAGCATTTCCGCAAATTTTATTACATAACATCACATATTCGAAAGAAGTATCATTTAATTCTTGTTGCATTTCTTTAGTAGTCATAGTTGGAGTAAAAGCAAATTGTGTCGTTGTTCCAGGAACACAGTTCATCTGCACCCTAAAATGCGGCAAGTAAGCAGAGTGTATTACATCTTGTGATCGGAATTTTAACAATACCTGTTTTCCTACTGGTAAGTGTAATTCTTTTGTTACAACATCATCTTCAGCCGCTTTCAATTTATTTTCTGGTGTAGTAATAAAATAAGTCATTAATGTCTTTTTTTTATTTACCAGTTTATCTATTTTTTTTGATATTAATTTTTTTTCTGCAGGATTTAGTGTATTTAATAAATCAGATTCAAGATTATTAATTTTATTTTCAACACTAGCCACTTGTTGTTCCTTAGTCGTTTTTGAAATGACACCTAATTCATTTTTACCTCCTACAAATCTGACATTTGCCGCGCCTAATTCATTATCTTCACCAGCATATCTTGCAGTCCAATTAAATTGTTTTGCATAAACCTCTATCACCATAGCATTGGAAACATCTTGATTTACTATTTTACCCCAAACATTTAACCCATAACTAATTAAAACTAATAAAACAACAGCTGGAATCGCAGTCCAAAAGAATTCTAATTTATTGTTATGTGTAATGTAACTTGCTTTATTTTCTTTTTTACCTCTATAAAAAAATGACACTCCAAAAAGCATTGGGGTTAATATTAAAAACACAATTATAATAAGGCCCATAGTAGTATCCCATAAACTATCTATAATTGGTCCATGCTCAGAAGCTGCTACAGGTAATGTCTGATCCATCCACATTGCACGTTGCCAAAAGAAAAACACAACTAAACCAATACCCGCAAGCAATAATAATATACCATTAATATGATTAGACTCATTAGTGATTTCATTTTTTGCTTTTGATACAATATTTGAAATCTCAAATATTCTAACTATTTGAGCAATAAAAATAATGGCCACTAAAACAATTAATATATTTATCATTTTTTATATTATTTTAAATATGATGATGTTTACTTTCTATTAACATTGGGTGATTTTTTTGATCTAAAGGCACACTACTTAATGACCTTAATACTACAAATGTAAAAAACCCAAGATACCCTAAAAATGTTCCAATTTCCACAAATCCTAAATGCCAATGTGTTCCAACTGTACCTGGCATCACCATAACAAAAACATCAATAAAATGACCAATTAAAATCAAGATTGCAACAAATAACACTTGACCTTTTAGTCTTTTTGCATCTCTGTCTTGAATTAATAACATAGGATTTAAAAAATTTAAAATTAATGCTATTATAATTAATATATGATAAGACTCAAATCGTATTTGATAATACGTTACTTCTTCAGGAATATTAGCATACCATATCAACATATACTGTGCAAACCATAAATAAGTCCAAAAAATACTAAACGCTAAAAGATATCTACCAAAATCATGCATATGATTTTCATTCACATTCTCTAAATAACCCTTATATTTTAAATGAATTGTGATAATCGCAATTACAGCACAAGCAGAAACAAAGAAAGATGCAAAACTATACCAGCCAAATAACGTACTAAACCAATGGGTATCTATAGACATAATCCAGTCCCAGGCAGCAGTTGATGTTGTGACAGCAGCAAATACAATAAAAATAGCCGAGACAGTAAACATTTTATTATGCCATTTTACGCCACCTTCTAAATCTTCTTTTAAAGAAAACTTTCTTAATAAAAAGGCAGCTAAACACCAACCTAATAAATAAATAATAGCCCTTAAAATAAAGAAGGGGATATTTAAATATGCCGTTTTGCCGGCTATGATATAATCATAATTAGCATTAGAAATAATGCCATCACCCTTTTCATTTGTATATATCGGGTGATCCGTTTGCATTGATTCTTCCACAACATACTCATAAGTCAATGATGAATCCATCCAATGAAACGTATGATGCCAATGTAAAGCTCCAGTTATAATAATAAACAACATGATAATTCCTCCATATGGCAAAAAGGCACTTACAGCTTGTGGTATTCTAAGTAATGATGCCGACCAACCGGACTGAGAAATGTATTGAACGGCCAACCAAACTAACCCAGCTAATGAAATCATTAAAAAGAATAAATTACTTGCAAATAAACTTGACCATGGTCGTTGTTTTTTAGCATGGAAATAATGCTTTGTGATATAAATCACATCATCAATAGATTCTGCAGAAGCAATTTCTTCTTCTGAAAAATGACAATGTAATTCTTTTTCTACAGCATGAAATAAATCTGAAAACTTATGTTTTTTAGAACCATGATGAGAATCATATTTTGCTTTATTAATATCTTGACTGTTTTTAGTAGATGCTAAATTATATGATATTGATTTTACTTTTTCTTTAATTTCATCATCTGAATAATGTGTTTTTGATGCTGAATAAAAACCATATCCAATCGCAATAAGTCCTATCATAATTAATGATAAACAGATGATTTGAGTATTTTTTGTAAATATGTACATTTAATTATTTTCTTTTTGTAATTGATTAACATACATAATAATTTGCCACCTTTCTTCGCTATTAATTTGAGAAGCGTGTGGCCCCATAGCATTTAAACCATAAGTAATTGCATGATACATATGTCCGTCGAGTAAATTTTGCATTGTTGTTCCTGATCTTCGCATTAAAAGATTATCCGAATAGCTAGGCACCGCTCCATAAAGAGGATGCTTAATACTTCCTTGTCCATCACCATTATCACCATGACAGTGAGCACAGAACATTCCATATAATGCTTTTCCACTTTTAAGATTTTTTTCGTTCTCTTCAAGTGGATTACTTAAATTGTCTCCTGCTCTTAAATAATCATTCAATGTATTTTCATATTCAAAAGGCATAAAACCTCTAGGTATAGTTCCTTCAACAGGTTTTCTTGCAGTCGAATTATTATCAAAGATTGGATTCTCTGAATAAGTTTCATAAGAAGGCGACCTATACATATTTGGCATATATTCATATCCAGGATGTCTTGTTAACTCTTTACCATCAGATGCAGAATCTCCACATCCAACAAATAAAATCATCAGACAAATAAGTAAACACCTAAAATTATTTAACATACTGTTCATTCTTTTTCTTTAATTTCTATTGCCCCTGTTTTTTTCATTAAATCTTTTATTTTTTTAACTTTTTTAGCATCTTCATCTACGTGTATTTCCATTAAAAATTTATCATCTGTAGTTCGTGGGTCAGGACTTGTTGATGAAGAACCTGGATACAAACCACAACGAATTAAAAATGTAATAACCATTAAATGAGATGCAAAAAAGACCGTCATTTCAAATGTAATTGGAATAAAGGCAGGTAAATTCTCATTCAATGTGAAATTTGGTTTTCCTCCAATTATCATTGGCCAATCATATATCATCATATACCAAAACATTAAAAGAGCACAAGAAGCACCAATACAACCATATATAAAAGATGTAATTGCAATTCGTGAATGCTTTAAACCCATTGCATGATCTAATCCATGAATAGGAAAAGGACTATATACCTCATCTATATGATGACCTTTTTCTCGAATAGCTTTTACAGCATCAAGAATGATATCATCATCATCGTATAATCCATATATAACTTTTTCTTTACTCATTTATTTTTTCTTTTTTTTATAATTATCTCCAGATGATTTCAATATAGTTTTTAATTCTGCTTGTGCAATAACTGGAAATGTTCTCGAGTATAATAAAAACAATACCATAAAAAATCCCATTGTCCCTATAAATATCCCTATATCAACAAATGTTGGAGAAAACATGGACCAACTAGATGGTAAAAAATCTCTATGTAATGAAGTTACTATAATTACAAAACGTTCAAACCACATACCTATATTCACAAATATTGATAGAATAAAAGTAAACACAATACTTGTACGTAATTTTTTAAACCACATTAATTGAGGGGAAATTACATTACAGGTCATCATTGCCCAATAAGCCCACCAATACGGACCCGTTGCTCTATTTAAAAAAGCATATTGTTCATATTCCACTCCCGAATACCAAGCAATAAACAACTCAGTAATGTATGCTATTCCCACAATTGAACCTGTAACCATAATAATAATATTCATCATTTCAATATGTTGAATAGTAATATATGATTCCATATTCACTACTTTTCTCATTACTAATAATAATGTTTGTACCATTGCGAACCCAGAAAAAATTGCTCCCGCAACAAAATATGGTGGAAATATTGTAGTATGCCAACCAGGGATAACAGAAGTAGCAAAATCCATACTAACAATCGAATGCACTGATAATACTAGTGGTGTTGCTAGTCCTGCTAAAACAAGAGACATTACCTCATGTCTCTGCCAATGTTTTGCTCGGCCAGACCAACCAAAAGATAAAATACTATATATATTATATCTAGATGTTTTTTCTTTAATGAAATTGCTGATTTTCTCTTTAAAATTTTGCGCCTTTTTAAATACTGGCTTAACAGCTCTATCTCGAATCATGGCAAAATCAGGTATTAAGCCCATATACCAAAAGACAAGAGAAACAGTAAAATAAGTTGAAATAGCAAATACATCCCACAAAAGAGGAGAATTAAAATTCACCCACAAAGAACCAAATTGATTAGGTATAGGCAAAACAAAATATGCGACCCATATTCGGCCCATGTGAATACCAGGGAAAATTGCTGCCTGTATAACTGCAAAAATTGTCATTGCTTCATAGGAACGATTAATAGATAATCTCCACTTTTGTCTAAACAACAACAAAACAGCGGATATTAAAGTACCTGCATGTCCAATACCAACCCACCAAACAAAATTAGTAATATCCCATGCCCAACCAATTGTATTGTTTAATCCCCACACACCAATTCCTGTACCAATCGTATAAAAAATACAGCCAAAACCCCATAGCATAGCTACTACCGAGACAACAAACAAGGACCACCACCATTTATTAGCGCTGGTTTCTATGGGTTTTGCAATATCTTCCGTAATGTCATGAAGAGATTTATTCCCGATAATTAAAGGTTCCCTAATTGCTGATTCATGCTTCATTAGTTTATACTTTTTTATTTCTCACCTTAGTTTTATAAAACACCGAAGGCTGAGTGTTTAATTCTTCTATTAAATAATATGACCTTGGATTTTTCTTCTCTGCACTAACTCTACTATCTGGATCCATAATATCTCCGAATGTAATAGCACCTGTATCACAAGCTTTTTCACAAGCACACTTGATTTCTCCATCCTTGATTTTTCTTCGTTCTTTTTTAGCATCCAGTTTCGATTTTTGTATATTTTGAATACACATAGTGCATTTTTCCATCACACCCCTAGATCTAACTGTAACATCTGGATTTAATACCATTTTACCTAAATCATCATTCATGTGAAAATCAAATTGATCATTATCAGAATAATTAAACCAATTAAATCGCCTTACTTTATATGGACAATTATTCATACAATATCTAGTACCTATACATCGATTATATGTCATGTGATTTAAACCTTCTCTAGAATGTGTAGTTGCTGCAACTGGACAAACTGTTTCACAAGGAGCATGACTACAATGTTGACACATAACTGGCTGAAAAACAACCTCTAAATTTTCAGATGATGATGGTTCTTCCATTTCCTTATACATCTGAATTGCACCTACACCTTCTTCTTTTGCACGTTCTTTGGTCATATCACTAGAATAGTATCTGTCTATTCTCAACCAATGCATATCTCGATTTTTTCTAACTTCATCTTTACCAACCACCGGAACATTATTTTCTGCATGACAAGCTATTACACAGGCACCACAACCAGTACACGAATTTAAATCTATCGACATATTCCAAAAGTGAACATCTCTTTCGTGTTCTTTCCATAAAGTTAATTCATTTGGNTTCACCTTACCTTTATGAGAATGTANTAAAAACTGAGGGTTTCCTGATTTTGGGTCTTTTAAATAATCTGATAAATTTGTTTCTTTTACAATATTACGCCCCATCATAGTATGACTATTTTGAGTACATGCAAACTCATGGGATCCTGATATCTTCTCAACACTCACCTTATTAGTTTGAGTTTTACTAAAATTTTGATAAAGCTTAAATGCGTTAACACCAATATTCTTACCCGATTTACCTATTTGAGTTCGACCATATCCAAATGCCAGCCCTAATACACCGTGAGCTTGTCCTGGCTGTATATAGACTGGACATGACAATTGAGTAGAACCAACTGTAAGATTAACCATATCACCATCTAGGGCCCCATTAGAAACATGCCAATTCTTAAGGCCTAATTCTTTTGCATGTGAAGGGGAAATTGTTAAATAATTGTCCCAAGTTACTTTTGATATATTATCTGGCAGTTCTTGCAACCAAGGATTATTAGCATGAACGCCAACACCTAGAGATCCTTTTAAATAAAGTTCTAACTCAATATTTGTGTCAATAGATTTTTTAATAGAATTAACAAGTCTATTAGTGACAGTAAAATTATATCTTAATGAATTTGAGTTATTGGATAAAGTAAATACACCATCGTGTAGAACCTTATTCCAATTATTAGAAAAATTACTTTTAAAAAAAGTTTTCAAATAATCATAATAACTACCATCGTCTCCAATCCACTTTAGGAAACTCTCCTGTACCTGTCTTGAATTAAAAAGTGGAGAAATTGCTGGCTGTTGAAGAGTGAAAAATCCAGTATATGGATTAAGATCACCCCAACTTTCAAGATAATTAGTATCTGGACACACATAATCACATAAAACCGCTGTTTCATCTAAATATTCTGAAAAAGATATTTTTGTATTTACTTGATTCAAAGCTGACATGAATTCATTAGAATTTGACAATGTATATGCTGGATTAGTATTTAAGAACATAATCATATCAACCTGACCATTCTTCATGTCTACAATTAAATTATTTATGTTATCATCTTGAGAAGAAAATAAATTAGAATGAATAATTGTTGATATTGTTGACTCATAATTATTCAATAAATTATTTATTGCATTAATGATAATTTGCACATCTGTATTATCACTACCCGATACAACCAAGGAACTGCCTTTATTTTCTAAAAGCTCCTCGGCTATTTGATTAATTAATTTATCATGTTTTGTTTTTTCATCAACAATACTTGCTTGTTTAGTTAGTTTTAACAAAGCATTATATAGTTTTAAAACATAAAAACCTTGCTGACTTGCTTTAATAGGAACTCGTTTATCTGCATTAGCTCCAGTTACAGACAACAAGCTCTCAAATTGATAATGTCTTGACATTTTACCATTTTCTGGCTTTCTATTTGAAGTATATTGTCTAGCATGTGCAGAGTCAAGCCATTCTGCTAAAAAATCTGCCCCAAAAGACACAATAACATCAGCTTTATCAAAATTATAAGTTGGAATAAAGCGTTTTCCAAAAGTATTTTCATTTGCTGATAAAATCGCATCTTTTGAAACCGCATCATAAGAAACTACATTGAAATTAGGATACTTTTCTTTTAATTTATTTAATAATGATTCTGTTGACGGACTAATTATTGTTGAAGTTAATAAGACAACTTGATTAGTGCTATTTTTTAATGCAGTCATAACCTCAGTATCCACAACATCCCATGAAGATGTTGACGAATTCTTCAGAGGTTCTTTTAATCTGCTAGAATCATATAATGACAATACGGAAGCCTGACACCTAGCATTAATACCACCACCAAAAGATGGGTTATTATTGGAACTCAATAAAATAGGTCTCCCCTCTCTGTTCTTCACTAATAAACTAGCAAAAACATTTTCGGAAAAATAACTACTTGCATAATAGGTTGGATTTCCTGGAGTAATTTCCTCTGGCTTATTAAGATATGGAACTGATTTAACAACGGGTGCTTCACAGGAAGCAAGTGTAGCAGCGAGAGTCCCAAATCCAAGAAATTTCAAAAAATCTCGCCTTGTTGTAGAAGATGCCGACAACGTATTTGCATTTTCAAACATTGCTTCTAGGGGTAATTTTTCATCAAATTCATTCTGATTATTTACCTTTTCTGTGGCATGATTTAAACTATTAAAATATATTTTTTTCTTTTTCATAAAATACTAATAATGACATTTTGCACATTCTCTACCACCAATCATATCTACAGTTATTTCTTGACCATGATATTTATCAATCCATTTTTCATGTAAATCATGATAATATGGATTATCAGTATCAATTTCTGTTTCTCTATGACAGTTAATACACCAACCCATTGTAAGTTTTGAATATTGATAAACCTCATCCATCTCTTCTATCTCACCATGACAAGTTTGACATTCAACCCCCGCCACATTCACGTGTTGTGAATGATTAAAATATGCTAAATCCGGCAAATTATGTACTCTAACCCATTCTACAGGTTGTTCCTCATAATTTGGTATGTAGGTTCGAGTACTAGGGTCAAATCCAATCGCTGCATAAATTTTATTTATCTCCTCTTTTCCTGTAATTGTTCCCTCATTAATATATGTATGACAATTCATACACACATTCAATGATGGAATGCCAGCATGTTTACTGTCTCGTGCAGTATGATGACAATAATTACAATCTATACCATTATCACCAGAATGTATTTTGTGAGAAAAAGCTATTGGTTGTTCAGGTTGATAATTCTGTGCAACACCTATTCCAGAAAGACTATTCCAGCACCCCTTCACTCCACCAAACAGTATTAAAATAGAGAAAAATACTAAAAAAGAGGGATTAANCTTCAACCAAGACATAGCATTACCAATGAAACTTTCCCTTGGTATTCCTGCTGCATCTTTTAAGACGTTTTTCACATATACAAGGAGTACAATATTAAAACATATAAATCCTACGATGATATATAAAATACTGTTATTAGAAGATTTTGACCCTGTTTCCCCAGTTTCTACTTGAGTAATAGTCTCTTCAGCTGGACCTTCTTTAATATATGCCAATATGCTTTTGATATCATCATCCGAAAAATGAGGGAAAGCTGTCATAACAGACTTATTGTATTCCTCATATACTTTAACTGCAAGCTCATCACCACTTTCAATCATTTCAGATGAATTTCTAACCCAACTAATCAGCCAATCCTCCGAATACTCTTCAAAAATATGATCATTCAAACCAGGACCAATTAATTTCTTTTCTTCTGGGCCTAAATAATGACAAGAGGTGCAGTTTGTTTTAAATAAAGTTTTTCCTAATTCTAAATCTTGAGCAAAAACATGTGAAGAAAAAATCGAACTAATAAAAAAAATAGTTGACAGAAAAATTCTCGAAAATCTTGATAAAAGAATATTCATCGCTACTGCTAAATAATAAACATTTTAATTAGATAGCAAATATAGGATTTATTTAAGCAGCTAACCCATATTTAAATCAAATATTTAGCACAAAAATCTAATTTAGAATCAATCAAAATAGCGAATCTAAAGAAATGAAATCATCAGTCTTTGATTATCAGAATGTTATATGCAAAATCTACGCAAAAATTGAATATATTTGCTTAAAACAATAACACTTATATTAAGTTATGCATTCTAAATTGATTTTATTTTATTTTTTGATTCCAATTGTATTATTTAGCCAAGAATCTAACATCATTCACTATCAAAATTCTCAAATTAAAGAATTAATAAACAATTATCAAATAGGACAAAAAAATAAAAGCATAAAAGTCTATCGAATTCAACTAGACTCAAGTATTTCAGAGGAAAAAATTACAAAAACTAAAAAAAGATGTTTGGCATTACTCCCAAATAAATTCATATATGAAAAATATGAACAACCCGAATTCAAATTAGTCACAAGTGCCTACTTAGATAAAAAAAACGCGGAAAAAGAGCTCAAAAAAATTAAACAAAATTTCAAACAATCATTTATTTTTGAAGAAACTATATCAATAGATGTTTTAAAAGAAGAGCTAAATTAAGTGCTAGCTTTATTATGAAAAGCCTCTACAATATCACCAACCTTAATGTCATTGAAATTATGAATTGTTAAGCCACATTCGTAGCCTTTCTGTACATCTTTCACATCTTCTTTAAATCTCTTTAATGAGTCTAAAACACCAGTATAAATTACAATTCCATCCCTAATTAATCGAACCTGAGCACCTCTATTTACACTACCATCTAACACATAGCAGCCAGCTACAATCCCTGCTTTTGTTAATTTAAAAACATTTCGAATCTCAATATTCCCTAAAATCTCCTCAATCATTTCAGGTTCATGCATACCTTCTATTGCATCTTTTATCGAATTAATTGTATCGTAAATAATTGAATAGAGTCGAATATCTATCTTTTCTTTTTCAGCTAATTTCCTTGCACTCATTGATGGACGAACTTGAAAACCAATAATAATAGCATCTGAAGCAGAAGCAAGAAGAACATCTGACTCAGTAATTTGTCCAACGGCTTTATGTATTACATTAATTTGTATTTTTTCTGTTGAAAGTTTCAACAAAGAGTCTGACAATGCTTCTATAGACCCATCCACATCACCTTTTAATATAATATTTAGCTCTTTGAAATCTCCTATTGCTAAACGTCTTCCAATTTCATCAAGAGTAATATGTTTCTGTGTTCTTACACTTTGTTCCCTTTGCAATTGATCTCTTTTAGCGGCAATACTCTTTGCTTCCTTTTCATCTTTTCTTACATAGAAAACATCTCCTGCCTGAGGAGCTCCATTTAATCCAAGTAAAGTAACTGGGGTGGATGGTGGAATATGATTCGCTTTTTGATCCCTCTCATTAAAAAGCGCTTTAACCTTTCCTGTAAATCTACCAGCTAACATAAAATCTCCTATCTTTAAAGAGCCTTCTTGGACCAAAACAGTTGTTACATAACCTTTTCCTTTATCTAAAGAAGCCTCCAACACTGTTCCTTTAGCTAATTTATTTGCATTGGCTGTAAGATTTAATAACTCTGATTCTAACAAGACCTTCTCTAACAATTCATCTATCCCCTGACCTGTTTTAGCAGAAACATCCTGGCTCTGATATTTCCCCCCCCAGTCTTCAACCAACAAGTTCATATTAGATAATTGTTCTTTAATTTTATCCGGATTTGCATTGGGTTTATCTATCTTATTAAATGCAAAAATCATAGGAACATCTGCCGCTTGGGCATGCGAAATAGCTTCCTTAGTTTGTGGCATAACATCATCATCAACAGCAATTACTATAATAACAACATCTGTCACTTGCGCACCTCTAGCACGCATCGCAGTAAAAGCTTCATGACCAGGTGTATCTATGAAAGTGATTTTTCGCTCATCACCTAATGTCACTTCATACGCAGCAATATGCTGTGTAATACCACCTGCTTCACCTGCAATGATATTTGATTTTCGAATATAATCCAATAATGATGTTTTACCATGGTCAACATGCCCCATAACCGTCACGATTGGGGACCTGGGTGATTCTGAATCTTTATCAGCATCAGCGTCGTCTGTAATAAACTCCTCTAGCTCAGCACTTACAAACTCTACCTTATATTCAAATTCATCTGCAACTATCGATAATGTTTCTGCATCTAGTCTTTGATTCATAGTGACCATAATACCTAACTGCATACAACTAGAAATCACTTCAGTAACGCTTACATTCATCATATTAGCAAATTCACTAACTGTAACAAATTCTGTAACTTTAATAACTGTAGATTCTTCAGCTTGTTTTAACTGATCCTCTTTCGCTTTTTCTTTTCGTTCTTGTCTTTTTTCTCTTCTAATTTTCGCACTCTTTGATTTCCCTTTACTCGTTAATTGCTCTAGCGTTTCCGCAATTTTGTTTTTCACCTCCTCTTCATTTGGTGCTATTTTATTTTTTTTAGGACCAGACTTTGAATCGCCAAAAATTCTCTTTCTCTTTTTCTTTTTTGTTTCTAAATTAGAAGATGAGGCAACACGTTTCTTCTTTGACGTTTTCTCTGGTAATTTAATTGTACCTAATTTTTTTAATTTAATTTTTCCGTTTGACTTATCATCTTCATCCTTCTTATCAGGTTCCACATCAACATCATTTTTCTCTTTTTCTAACACTGGAGCAAGCTTTTCTGCTACCTTAGGAATGTCTGCTACCACAGGGGCAACCTCTTCTACTAACTCAGTAAGCTGTTCTGAAACCTTAGAAGTTTTTTCTGATTCTGTTACTTTTGAAAACGTTAACTCTTTTTTCTTTGGATTTAAATCCTCTGATTCTAAATTTTTCGAAACGGCATCTCTCAAAGCTTCTTTTTGCTTTTTGGCTTCTAATACCTCATCAGACTGTTGCTTTTGACTTAAATCTGATTTAAACTCATTAAGCAATAAATCATACAAATCATCTGAAAGCTTGGTGTTTGGAGATACTGTAATCTCATAACCACTAGATTCAATAAATTCACCTATTCTTTGTATACTAATATTTAATTCTTTCGCAACTTTACTTAATCTCATGTATTAATTATTCAAATTCTAATCTTAAAATATTCTGAACTTCTGTAATAGTTTCTTCCTCTAAATCAGTTCTTCTACTTAATTCTTCTACGCCTAATTCTAAAACAGATTTAGCAGTATCGCAACCAATAGATTTAAAAACATCAATAATCCACTCATCAATTTCATCTGTAAATTCTGTTAATGCAACATCTTCATCCTCATCAATATCTCGATAAACATCAATTTCATAACCGGTTAACTGACCAGCTAATCTTATATTAAACCCCCCCTTCCCTATAGCTAGTGACACTTGATCTGGCTTTAAATAAACATCTGCCTTTTTTGCTTCATCATCTATTTGAATAGATGTGATTTTTGCAGGACTTAATGATCTTGAAATAAAGAGTTTTAAGTTCTCTGTATAATTAATAACATCTATATTTTCATTACCTAGCTCTCTCACTATACTATGAATTCTGGACCCCTTCATTCCAACACAGGCACCAACTGGATCAATCCGCTCATCATAAGACTCAACAGAAACCTTAGCTTTTTCACCTGGAATTCTTTTTACATTTTTTATAACGATTAATCCATCGGCTATTTCGGGAATTTCTAATTCAAATAACCGTTCTAAGAAAAATGGGGAAGTTCTAGATATAATAATTCTCGGCTTGCCTTTAGTAAAAGAAACTTCTTTAATGACAGCCCGAACAGTATCTCCCTTTCTAAAAAAGTCTGATGGAACCTGTTGATCTCGTGGCAAAATAAGTTCATTGTCATTTTCATCCATTAAGATTATCTCCCTATGTCTTATATGATGAACATCTCCTGAAATTATTTCATTTATTCTGTCTTTATAAGATTTATGAAGAATATCATAGTCATGCTCCAATACTTTACTAATTAAATTTTGTTTCAAAGTTTGTATTTCACGTCTACCAAAATCTTCAATCTTTTTTTCAATTGCCAACTCTTCTCCAATTTCATAATCCTCTTCTATTTTTAATGCATCTGATAGAGTTATTTCACTATGTTCATCTTCAATCTTATCATTTGCAACCACCATTTTGTTATGAAATATCTGAAGATCCCCTTTGTTTGCATTTACGACAATATCAAAGTTTTCATCTGAACCATACTTTTTAATTAATAATGATCTAAAGGACTGCTCTAACAATCCCATTAAGGTTATTCTATCAATATTTTTATCATCTTTAAACTCTAAAAAAGATTCAATTATTGCTGATGTATCCATATTTATAAATTTTTTATAAAAAATAAAGGGCCTAAGCCCTCTAATAATGTTACCAATACGTTAAAGTACGGCAAATTTAAAAAAAATAATCTAATTAATCAATTATCTACAGATAAAAAACCTATTCGATTAAATCTGTTGTCCGACTAGGGCTCGAACCTAGACTCTTCTGGACCAAAACCAGACGTGTTGCCAGTTACACCAT
>PAMG01000012.1 GCA_002707245.1 Flavobacteriales bacterium | reverse complement strand
AACACAAATAAGTTAAATAAAATAAAAACATTCGGTTACATAAAACCTTAAACAAAAGTGTTAGTTTTACGACTAATATGAAAAAAACAGCACTAATAATATTAGATGGATGGGGCCATGGCAATAAAGACAAATCAAATGCAATATTTACCGCCCATACACCATATATAGACAGTTTATACAAAACAAGTCTTAACACAGAGCTAAGGACAGATGGACAACATGTAGGTCTTCCAGAAAATCAAATGGGCAATTCTGAAGTGGGACACCTTAATATAGGAGCTGGTAGAATAGTGCATCAAGATTTAGCTAAAATCAATCAAGATATTAAATCTAAAANATTAGATCAAAANCCNNTTTTTTTAGATGCAATAGAAAAAGCNAAATCAAATAATAAACCNATTCANATNATGGGACTTTTGTCAAATGGNGGNATTCANTCACACANATCTCACTTAAAAGNNNTNTGTGATATTGCTCTNNAAAATGAAGTNAANCANGTTTTTGTACATGCATTTACAGATGGTAGAGACACTGATCCTAAGTCTGGGAAAAAACATATAGCTGACTTTTTAGATTACACAAAAAATAAAAACATATCTATTGCTAGTATTATTGGAAGATACTATGCGATGGATCGAGATAAACGATGGGAAAGAATAGGACTAGCATATAATATGCTTGTAAATGGGGTCGGAACAAAAACTAACAATCTATTAGAGAGTATTGAAGAATCTTATACTAGAAAAATAACTGACGAATTTATATTACCCATAGTAAATGTAAATAAAGAGGAAAAACCTATAGCAACTATAAGATCCGAAGACATTGTAATATGCTTTAATTTTAGATCTGATAGGTGTAGACAAATTGTAGCTGCTCTTACACAAATAGACATACCTCAATATCAAATTAAAAGCTTAGACATTGAGTTATACACAATGACAAATTATGATGAAACGTTTAATGATATTAAAATAATATATCCAAAAAAAAACATAAAAAATACCATTGGAGAAGTTATTTCAAACGCAGGACTCACACAACTAAGAATTGCAGAAACAGAAAAATATCCGCATGTAACATTCTTTTTTTCTGGCGGTGAAGAAAAAGAATTTTCTGGAGAATACCGTATTTTAATACCCTCACCAAAAGTAGCGACTTATGATTTACGACCGGAAATGAGTATACATCAACTAACTCAAGCATATATAAAAGAAATCCAAAATAAAAAAACAGACTTTATATGTCTTAACTATGCCAACCCTGACATGGTGGGACACACAGGTGACTTTAATGCTGTAGTAAAAGCGGTAGAAGAAGTAGATGGTTGCGTTGAAAAAATTGTACAAGCAAGTATTAATCAAGACTATACACTAATAATTATTGCGGATCACGGCAATGCAGAGTTTATGGTAAATGATGATGGCTCCCCAAATACTGCTCACACCACTAATAAAGTGCCATGCTTTATTATAAATAGTAATTACAATTCTATTCGAGAGGGTAGCTTATGTGATGTGGCACCTACTATTTTACAACTAATAGGGGTTGAGAAACCAAGTGAAATGAGCGGCAAATCAATTGTGCATTAACGAAGTAATAATAAATTACCGGCTCTTTGTCTTCCTTTACTATTGTTATGTGGAGCACCAAAAACCCCTTCTACAAAATTTGAAACATCATAAGAGTCTATATTATAAATTGGACGACTATAAGTGAAAACATAATAATATGTTCCNTCAATACACTCTTGTCCATAATTTTGAAAATGAGTTCCATCCCAACAATCAGCTTTATAATTAGCACATGGTCGATAATCTGATGACCTATAAACAATATCTCCCCAACGATTAAACACCTCTAAACTCACGGGCCCAACTAAGTCACCAAAATCAACCCAGAAGATATCGTTATTACCATCCCCATTTGGAGTAAAAGTAGTTGGCATTAAACAATCTTCTACATTAACATCTATATTATACTCTAACTGATTGGAACAAGAGTCTGTAATTAAAACATCATAACTATAAGTATATGGTGTATAAGGAGGTAATGTTGCTACTAGCTGACTTGCGCCAGGAATCCAATTATTAAAATTATCATCATTAAACGGTAATGAAGGAGTTGGTGTATTAGTGGGCTGGCCATCTAAAAACCATTCAAAAGTAAATGGAGGGAGCCCTCCTTCAATAACTAAATTAATCTCACTATTATCACCATAACAAGCAAAAACTTCTGTAGGTGGCCATACAACCTCAAACATATCCACACCTAATCCTTCTATTTCTACAACAGCTGTTTGCGAAAAACCACAGTCATCCGAAACTGAAAAAACAGCATCAAAAACACCCTCTTCCACATCAAAAACAGCAAATTCGGAATTATCACTCTGACCTAAATAACTCCAAGAAACATCAAATGGAGCCATACCTCCAGAATATTCTCCTGCCAACTCCACTGACTGACCCGCACATAAGCTTTGGTCATCAGGCACAACAAGCTCAATAGCATAATAATTATTTATTACTACTTCTATATTTTCTTGTGGAACACATTCTGTGCTAAAAGGAAAATCAAATGTAATCGATTCAGCATCTTCATTATAATCATCAAAAAATGGAATAATTTCAACATCAACTGANATTACACCTGCTGGTATTTCCACATAATTACTAATTTCCTCGACATCAACTCCATTTACAAATGCCGAAGAACTCGTAATATTATAATAGTATATCATGTCTTGTGAAGATGCATATGGCATATTAAAAGTTAATGTGCTCGAACCGCAACCCTCATATAGCTGAGAAGGATCATCATAGTTGTCAGATGACAGAGTCACAGTAGGTGTAAGGTTGATAATTTGAAAATCAACATCTGCTGAAGAAATATTTCCACACTGATCAACAGCAATAAAAGAATATATTCCTGGCTCAAGATCGGAAGTTGAAATATCCATATCTGTACTTATCATATCACCATCATAATACCAACCATAATTTACTAAACCTATACCACCACTAAAAAATCCTTCTAAGACCCCATCTTGAACATCATCTTCACAAAGAGATAATTCTTCTTCTAATTCTACAGATAAAATGGGTGGCTCATAAATTTGTATTGTGATTTCAGTCGGCCAATCTGAACAAGCATCAATAAATGGAAAGTTAAAAACTAAACTTTCTACCCCTTCTATTTCTTCATCAACTTCAATAGAAATAGGTAANANNACNNACTCCTCTCCAGCAGGAATTNTAACGCTAGTAGACTCAATACTATAATCATTGGGTGATGCCAATCCTGTAACATAAAATTCTAAGTTTATGTCTTCACCCTGAATTTCAGGTACATTAAATTGTAAGACACTTTGAAAACATCCTTCTGGGAGAATTGATGGATCTAAAACATCATAAGAAATTAACTCAACATAAGGAGCAGGTTCAATAAATGACACTGTAATTTGATCTCCATCAATGTCACCACAAGCTTCTTCAGCTATAAATTGATATAATCCTTCACCAGGTAAATCTGATAAAACTTCTTCATTAGAAATCACCACTCCATTATAAAACCATGTATAAGTATATGGAATTAGACCACCATTAATTTGAGGATTTAATATAATTTCAGCCAATTCATCTACACAAACAAATATATTATCATCATCAAAAGAAACATCTAAAACCTGTTCTTGTACAATAACATCAGTAGAAGAAGAAACAATCTGATCTAGGCAATCATCAGTAACAGTTAATGTATAATAGGTAGTTTGTAATGGATTAGGATTAATACTTACAACACCTGTATTCTCTAATTGACCATCAGATATAATCTCACCTAATTCATTATACCATGTGTAATTGTAAGGAGGATAACCGCCTTCAATTAAGGCTTCAATATTAGCTGCCCCTAAACAATCGATTGTAATTTCATCTGGAACATCAACCAACAATTCCTCTTGATCAAATATAATAAGCTCTATATCCTGTTCAGTAGCTTCCACCTCACAAGGAACAGGCACACCTGAGACAGTTACAATTAAAGTTTCTGACCCTTCAACTATATTATCAAATAAAATCTCGATAGGAATAATTATTTGTTCTTGAAAAGCAGGCAAAACCATTTCAGTAGGCAATTCTGCATAATCTATTCCATATTCTGCATCACCAGAATAAGATAGCGTAATATTTAAATCCATACTCAAATCACCTCCTCGGTCAAATTGTAATGCCGCTTGTCCACAACCTTCTAATACACCATTATCCACATTTAAAACAAGTCCTAATTCTGTGTTCGGCACAGTAGTAATTTGAACATTTGGACTTGAAAAACTATTAGCCTCAAGAAATACTGCTGAATTTAAAATACCATCTGCACAATCTGCAATAGCAAGTTTTATATGATACGTTTCATCACATATTAAATTATTGATATATGCAGGCAGTGGCACTGTAAAACCTGTAAGCCCCTCTACTGTAAATTCTGGATTTGGCGGCTGATTTACACCTTGCCAACCAGCACCACTATAATCATTGTCTATCCAAAAAGTGTTGTAACTTTCCCAGTTTGAATCAAGAGATTCACACTGACCTCCCCAATCTTCATTCGGATCACCATTATTCACTGTATTAACAGCAACAGGAGTGGTGGTATATAAATTTTCATCTACCACTCCATTAAAATCTCCAACACCATCAACAGTCCAAACAGCTGGATCAGGAACAAGAGCTATATTAACGCCATTATTACTGTAGGGTCCAGTAATTCCTGGCCCACTTATAAAAAACCCAAAAACATCATTAAAACCTGAACAGGTATAGCCCGTATACTCCATCGAACCAAATGAATACCAGAATGACATTTCATCAGACTGAGCAACAAAATCAAATTCTAAAATAGTTACATTATTAACAGAAAAACCTTGCATTCCCAATGCACTTAAAGCTTCTTCTAAATCAGGGTCTCCGGTAATTCCAGGACCAGCACCTGCACCTGTAGTAACAAAATCGATACCACCTGTACACATAATCATGCCTTCTTGAAACCCAATATTTGCAGCATTACCATCAAAATAACCAATATTTTGTGGACCATTTTGCCAAGTAAAATTACTAGCAACTATCCCTTGACCAAGTAAAACATCTTCAACTAAACTTTGAGCANTATCAAAAGGTGGATTATTAGTAACAGCAATCTGTCCATTTATATTTATAGTATAAACAAAAAACATGAGAATAACCCAAAAACTTTTTATGTAACCGCCAAATTGCATTACTTACTATTTTATTATTGAAACTCTTCCTTTTTCCATTTTTTCACCAGTACCTGGATTACTCATAAACACCTTATACATATAGACATCTTGCGGAACCTCTTTACCATTAGGATATGTTCCATCCCAACCTTCTTCAGTATCTGTGGTAGAAAATAATTGATTCCCCCATCTATCGTAAATAAACAATTCAAAGCTATCATGTCCTACAATGCTAACATTAAAAGAATCATTAATTCCATCTCCATTTGGAGAAAAAACGTCTGGAGAATAAAAAAACAAACTTGCATAAATATTAACAAGAGCAGTGTAACTATTAGAACAACCTAAATCATCAGATGCTACTAAAGTGACATAATAATCTCCTTCGGCATCAAACATATGTAGTGGCTCGTATTCTATTGAATTATTACCATCTCCAAAATCCCAATCAAAATTTGTAAATAAATCCTGTGTTAATTGATTAAACTGAACCCCATCTTCAACCTGTTCAAAAGTAAAAGCAGGTGGTGGCGGTATTGAAGCTGTAACAGTTGCAGAAACAGACTCACTCATATTGCCACATAAATCACTTATCTGAACAAAATATGTCTCTGGGTCTTCTTGAACAACAACATTAATGCTAGGGCTATCATCTCCAGTGGACCACAAGAAACTGTATTGAGAAATATCAGTTGGATCTTGAACACCTTCAGCAAATAAATCTTCTACGCTAAGTTCTAACTCCTGACCAACACAACCAGCCAAATCAAATAAAGAGAATGTTGGTGGGTCATAAAACGGAGCCTCTATATCAATAGAAAAAATAGTTTCATTATCATTGCATTCATCTATAATGATTACATCATATGTGGTNTTTTCAACNGGAGAAACAGTTGCTAAATTATTCACATAATATTCATCTGCATCAAGATTTAACCATTCATACGTGTATGTAGACTCACCATCTACTTCAGCATTTAAAGTAATTTCATCATTAGGACAAAATTGACTGCCTATTACCAAAATATCTACAACAGGAGAAGGTGTGACAGCTAACTCAACAGGAATAGAAAATTCATATGTTTCATCAGAACAATTATCAATAATTTGAAAATCTACCAATTGACTATCGCCATTCTCTAATTCAAATTCAAAATTAAATGACTCACAATCACAAGGGGTAGGACTATCTGGCCAAACATACGAATAGTCACCAGATCCGCCTGAGATATTTGGTATTAATGTTACTATATCTTCATCACACGCAAAATACGCTGGATAACCCATTTCTATTGCATTATATTCGATTACTTCAACCTCGAAATCAGTTACAATTTCTTGGTCTGCACAATCATCATAAACAATAAGTTGATATTCTGAATCCGCAGAACTATTAACAATCAAAGATGATGCTGCACCTACTTGATTGCCATCTTGATCATACCATTCATATGTATAATCATTACTATCTCCAATATATCCTCCTGAAATCAATGTGGGCTCCAAAGTAACTTCATCACCAAAACACTCTATTACAGAGGGGGCACCGGGGTCCACAACAATTGGAATCTGGTCGTATAAATTAAAGGTGATTTCTGACACAGCTAATTCAGCCTGCTGACATAAACCAGTAATAGCATTAATAACAATTTCCAAATCTTCAAAATTCTCATTATCATTATCATAAAAAGCTTGTATATCTAAATACATTAATTCTTGACCAACAGGAATCGTAATACACTGAGACACTTCCCCATCATTATTAATACACGCATCAAGAGCATTGCCGCCATTATATGTAATATCAAAATCAACACCATATTCAACATCACCCTCAAATAAAACTTCTAGTATTATATCATATTCTGAATTACCAGCTGCATTAAATTCTAATTGTGCAGCGGCACAACCCTCGTAAATTGCTAGGGAATCACCAAATAATTCTGGACCATTAATATTGGATATTGGATTAACAAGTACCGATGGACTAACAAAACTATTGGCTTCTAAAAATACTGCCGAATTTAAAACACCATCTGCACAATCTGCAATAGCAAGTTTAATATGATATGTTTCACCACAAGTTAAACCATTATATTCAGCTGTTAAAGGCACTGTAAAACCAGTCAATCCTTCGACAGTAAATTCAGGGTCTGGGGGCTCATTTACACCCTGCCAACCAGCACCACTGTAATCATTATCAACCCAAAATATATTATAATCTTCAAAATTTGGGTCTAAATCATTACAATCAGGATCATTAGTCATCTCACCATTATTTACTGTATTCACCGCAACCGGTGTGTCGGTATAAGAGCCTGGATTATCTGGGTCCGGCACAAGAGCTATGTTAACACCATTATTACTGTATGGTCCTGTTATTCCTGGACCACTCAAAAAAAAGCCAAACACATCATTAAAACTAGAACAAGTATAACTAGTGTATTCCATTGACCCAAAAACATAGTTGAATGCCATACTTTCAGAATTAGCGACAAAGTCAAATTCTAAAATTGTTACATTATTTACAGAAAAACCTTGCATTCCCAATGCACTTAAAGCCTCTTCTAAATCAGCATCTCCAGACATACCAGGACCAGCACCTGCGCCAGTAGTGACAAAATCTATACCACCTGTACACATAATAACACCCTCCTCAAAACCAATGTTTGCAGAAAAGCCATCAAAATAACCAATATTACTGCTCCCATTTTGCCAAGACCAATTTGAAGTTTCCAAATCATCACCCAACAATAAATCATTAACAATATTTTCTGCTGTATTGAAGGGCGGAGCATTTGTCACCGCAATCTGGGCCACCATTAAATAATTAAAAAGAAAAATAAAACAAAAAGTAAGTCTCAAAAACATATTACATAGTTTTTAAAAATATTTATAGGTGCTAACAAACAAAGATATAATTTNTAAAATAGTAAATTTACATTACATACACAATTTTATTGATTTATTAAAATATTAGCAATTATGAATACATTAGAATATATAGAAAAAAATAAAGACCGATTTTTAAACGAACTATTTGAGCTTTTAAAAGAGCCATCAATAAGTGCAGACCCAGAATATTCACAAAATGTTTTTAAAACAGCTGAGATAGTAAGAGATAATCTAAAGAAGATAGGGATTGAAAAAGCTCAACTTTTTGAAACAAAAGGACACCCTATTGTATATGGTGAAAAAATAATTAATAATGCTTTACCAACAGTCTTAATTTATGGGCACTATGATGTGCAACCACCAGACCCACTAGAACTGTGGGATTCGGACCCATTTAAGCCTGAAATCAGAGATGGTAAAATTTATGCTAGAGGAGCATGTGATGACAAAGGACAATTTTTTATGCATGTTAAAGCAGCTGAAATTATGATTGCGACAAATCAACTTCCATGCAACATAAAGTTTATGATTGAAGGGGAAGAAGAAGTTGGTTCAAACAACCTAGAAGAGTTTGTAAAAGAAAATAAAAAGCTACTATCAGCAGATACAATTGTCATATCTGATACTGGAATTATAGCAAATGATGTGCCGTCCATCACAACAGGACTAAGGGGATTAAGCTATGTAGAAGTAGAGGTTACTGGACCAAATCGGGATCTACATTCCGGCTTGTATGGCGGGGCTGTTGCTAACCCCATTAATATTCTCTGTAAAATGATTGCTTCATTACACGATGAAAAAAAACAAATTACAATTCCAGGTTTTTATAATGATGTAGAAGTAATTTCTAATCAAGAACGCAGCCTAATGGGACAAGCACCATTTGACTTAGAATCATATAAAAAAGAACTAGATTTAAATGACACCTATGGAGAAGAGGGATTCACTACAATGGAAAGAAATTCAATTCGACCCACACTAGATGTAAATGGTATCTGGGGAGGCTACACAGGAGAAGGAGCAAAAACAGTAATTGCTTCAAAAGCTTATGCAAAAATATCTATGAGACTAGTGCCACATCAAAACTCTGAAACAATAACCAAATTATTCGAAAAACATTTTACAGAAATTGCTCCAAAAGGAGTAACTGTGAAAGTTTCACCTCATCATGGAGGAGAAGCTTATGTCTCCCCGATTGATGGACCTGGTTATTTAGCAGCTAGTAAAGCTATGACTGATACGTTTGGAAAGACACCCGTTCCAGTAAGAAGTGGGGGAAGCATACCTATTGTCGCTCTCTTTGAAAAAGAGTTAGGAGTAAAATCAATTTTAATGGGGTTTGGATTAGATTCTGATGCAATTCATTCACCAAATGAACATTATGGTGTATTTAATTTTTTCAAAGGCATTGAAACAATACCTTTGTTTTTTAAATATTTTGCTGAAATAAAATAAAGAAGCTTTTCGATATTAGAATTTATTTTTTTTAGATATCGTCGGAACAAAATCTTTGAGATATAGTGGCTCAAAATATGCCGAATTAACAAAATTATTTTTTTTAAATTCCATTTCTGCTAATAGACATAGTGATTTAGCTGATGGCAAATAATTCTTATTGCATTCAAAATGAGCATAATCAAAGTCCGTGGTCTTTCTAGAAGGCTCTATTTTATAGGTTCCTGATCCGAAAAAAAATATAGTACAATTAACAGCTAATAATTGAGCTATGTTATTGCCAAAGTCATCTTCTGTTAAATGGCTATTACTATCAAATATCGAATTTATGTGTGCTGGAGATGGAGAGATACATTCAATTAACTCACAATACATGTCCGAAAAAATAGATTTAGACACAGAACCTAATTTTTCATGACTACTGCTGTTAATTGCGTATAAAGCGGTATAAACCTCCTCTTGTCTTGAGTCAATAACAGGACACAAAAAAGTCCTACCTACGAAAACTTCTGAATGGTGACATGGATCGGCAAAATCGAGATTTCTGCTAGCTAAACTATCGTCAGTAAAAAAACCATAAGCTAATGACATTAAAGAAGATATTGCTATAATAGGTTTATTTGTTGCAAAAGAAAAGCCTTTCAATGTAGCTGCACCAATTCTTAACCCCGTGTAAGACCCAGGACCTGCGCTAAGACAAAAAGCATCAAAAGAATGAATCGACAAATTGGCTTCATGTAATAACTCTTGAATTAAAACATGAAGCTTTTCTCCATGACAATAATTATCATCCATTTGTTCTTTTATATAGGTCATCTCTCCATTATTTGAGATGCAAACAGAACAATTTTTTGAGCTTGTTTCAATGCAAAGAATTAATGCCATAATGAATATTTATGAAATATTTAATTTGTTTTTTGATTTCTAAAATAAAGCGAAATCAAACCAAACAACAGCAATATATATGGAAAAATCATTAAATATAATATACCTGTGTTTAGTCCATTAGCAATACTTGAGCCACTATTTTGACTTGATTCAGCAACCGCCTTACACATAGCACATTGTGCATGAGATGAGAAGTTTATTAAAAAAAACACTAAGAAAAATAATTTTATTTTCTGCATTACTTTTGTTTTATATCATAGCTATCCTTAAATCCTGTAATGCTCAACCTCTGTATTTCACCCACTAATAATTTAATGTCATTATACAAGGTGCCATCATATACAAATTTGATATTTTTTTTCTTATCTAAACCTGTTCTAATATAACCTTTACTATCAACTATAGTTATATTAGGTGAATGGAAAACACCACCAGGAACCAAACTATCTTGACCTACAGAAAGAGAAAAACCAGATTCCACGATCTCATAAATATCATCTTGCTGTCCTGTTAAAAAATCCCAGTTTGACAAATCTATATTCATAGATTCTGCATACTCTCTTAACCTATTTGGCGTATCTATTTCCGGATCTACACTGATTGACAATATTCTAAAATCTTCTATTCCATAGTTTTTTATTTTACTTTGTAATTCTATCAAATTTAATGTAGTTGTAGGACAAATAGTAGGACAAGAAGTGAAGAAAAAATTAACTACATAATTTTGACCTATGAGATCTTTATTACTAATAAATTCCTGATTTTGATTTATTAACTGAAAAATAGGCACTTGAACACTATCTATCCTTTCTATAGCTTGCCCAAGAGAATCTATTTCCAATGTTGTTGTTTCTAAATACCCAAGTGTCAATATATTGTGTGTAGCATTTTCTACAAGCACAACAATCAAATAAGGCAAAATTAATATGGAAAATAAAATCCCCCATTTTTTTATTGCCTTCATAATTTATTTTTTAAAATATTAAAATTATTTAACCAATTGCACCATGAAAACTTGCTTCACAAAGTAAAATAAACAAAAGGTAAGGAATTAACACCCACATTGGTGCAACTATAGATATTTGAAGTGATTTCTCTTCATGACCTAAATGCATAAACGTGCCAACTATATAATAAGCTTTGATAATAGTCAGTATTATAAACGTGTGGTTTAATAAAGAAACACCAATCACTGCATTATCTAACATAAACGCAGGCTTAAAGATTCCCAATAATACCTCAACTGTTGTTAGAACAAAAAGTATCCAAAATACAATCCAAATTTGACGTGTAGAACCAGAATCTGCCATATTAATTTATTTTAAACCAAATAGAAAAATGTAAATACAAACACCCAAACAAGGTCAACAAAGTGCCAATACAAACCAACTTTTTCAATCATTTCATAATGACCTCGTTTCTCATATGTATCTCTTAAAACATTAATAAAAATTATAATTAAAATCACTACTCCAGAAAACACATGAAAACCATGAAAACCTGTTATAAAAAAGAAAAAATCTCCAAATAACGGATGTCCATACTCATTAACTAATAAGTTAGCTCCATGAATTNCTNACGCTGAAGCAATAAAAGCTGCTGNCGCATCACCACTTAAAACTTGTCCGTGGCGAATAATTTCACTAGTGGTACCAGTAACATAATGAGCAATAGAACCATCAGCACCCAATAAAGCTCCATCATAAGTTCCATGTATAAAATGAGACCATTCCCAAGCTTGGGATCCTAGAAAAATCACCCCCCCAATTATCGTTAAACCTAGCCAAATCAACACCCCTCTCTTATTCATTTTATTCCCATGATGAACTGCCAAAACCATAGTAACGGAACTCATAATTAATATAAATGTCATTAAAGCCACAAATAACATTGGGTATTCTCCATGTAAAAAAGGAAAATGATTGAAGACCTCATCAGCTATTGGCCATGCATCTGCATGAACAAACCTTTGAAAACCGTAGGCCCCTAAAAAAGCAGAGAAAGTAAGTGCATCTGTTAGCAAGAAAAACCACATCATCAACTTACCATAACTAGCAACCATTGGTCGTACTCCTCCAGCCCAAACGTTTTTCTCATCTACTGATTTTTTCATAAATTTCTTTTATATAAAATAGAAACAAAGCAAATTTAATTAATTAATACCAAAATAAAACAAGTAATTTTAATTAATTAACACTAAAAATAAAAATAAATAAATCCAAAGCCCTGCTAAAAAATGCCAAAATCTAATACCCAACTGTAAACCATGAAAATTATGTGCATTATATTGATTATTTATAGATTGAAAAAAAATCACCAATAAGGCAACAACTCCTCCAACTACATGTACAAAATGTGTTAATGTTAAAACATATAAATAAGATGATGCAACATTATTTCCAGAGAGAAATTTTCCATTATCAACTAAGTCTTTCCAGCCTAAAATTTGGAATACAAAAAATAACAAACCACATAATATCGTTAATGACAAAAAGCGTTTTAACATATTAGAATTATCTGACTTACAAAATTTAACTGAAAAATGACCAAACATACTACTGGCTAATATCATTACTGTGCTATAATAAAACATGTTTGGCAACACTATGTAATCCCATTTTACNCCTAAAGCTCCTTTTGAAACAATATATGCACTTGTTAATCCTGCAAACAACATGATAATACTAAACATGCCTATCATTAATAATGTATTTTGTGCAGATTGTCTTTTAAACTTAAAATCAGTATTTGAAACCATAACTTAAATATATTTATCTATTATATAAATAATTTGTAACATGGGCAAGTATATTAAGCTCCATATCATTAATTTATTAGCATCAACATTTTTTTTGCTTTTTAATAACCTCAATGCTTTCCGCAGAAAAATAATACCAAGAATAAAAATTAATAAAGCACCAATCATAGACAAATCTAAAGATGATTCTATTGACAGATAATTTAACACCAACGGAGAAATAGAAACTGGTAATAACCAAAAAGTATAAAACACAATTTGAAATGCAGACTTATGATCTCTTTGACCAGAGGGTAAAAGCTGAATCCCTGCCTTTGCATAATCTCTATATCTAACCCAAGCAATTGACCAAAAATGAGGGAACTGCCATAAAAATTGAATAGCAAAAAGAATCCCCGTCTCTAAACTAAAAAGATCTGTAACAGCCACCCATCCTAACATAAAAGGCATAGCACCAGGAAAAGCACCAATAAAGCCCGAAATTGGAGTAGAAGTTTTTAATGGAGTATAGCCCACCACATATACTAAAGACGATAATGCTCCAAAAAAAGCACATCGAAAATTAATCATAGAAAGAAAAAATACACCCAATAATCCTAATACTAAAGAAAAAAGAAAAGCATTATTAAGGGGTATTCTTTTAGTTGGCAAAGGACGATTTTTAGTCCTATCCATCAATTTATCTATATTAACCTCATAAACTTGATTTAATCCATTCGAAGCTCCAACTAAGAAGACACCTCCTAATAAAAGAAAACATAGCACATTATAATCTAAATGATTTGTAGCTAATAAATAACCCGCCAACGACGAAAAGATGACAGTAGCAGATAATCTAGGTTTTAATAATTCAATATAACTTCTTAACAAGAGTAAATAAATTTTGAATACAAACTTATATAATTATTTTATGTAACGGATCTTCCTTTGAGTTTTTCCCAATCTTTATCAGGTCTAACTAACAAATTAGTATCCCAAGCTCCTTTTAACGTGTTTAATTCTATATCTATTTTTTTTGCAAAATCAATTAAAGCCTGCATATCTTTCGGAAAACAACTCCCGCCAAAACCAAATTTCCCATCAGGTCCTGGAACAGAAAGATGTGAATGTCCTATTCGACCATCTCTAACAAAACCCTCAACTGATGTCTCCCAATCTGCCCCTACTTTATCGCTAATCATTTTCATTTCATTTAAGAATGATACTTTTGTAGCAAAGAAACAATTATTCATATACTTTATCAACTCTGCTGTTTCAAAATTAGTTTCAATAACAGGGATACTATCTCCAAATCTCCATTTAAATAATAAGGCAACTTTTTCGGTGTTTAATTTATCGCCGCCTAAAATAAATCTAGATTGATTTATAAAATCATATTTAGCAGATCTTTCTGTTAAAAACTCAGGGTTAAAAACTAAATTCAATTTTGAAAATTTTTCTTGAAATTTCCGTGTAGTACCTGGTGTAATTGTTGATCTTATTAAGATTATATTATCAACAGTATTAATCTCATTAATCGATTGCAATGCACTATCAATAATATCTAAATTAATACTTCCATCTTCATTAGATGGGGTTGGGACAGATAAAAAAACATATTCGGAATCGTTTATAGTTTCATTTAAAGTATGTAAGGAAAGTTTTGGATTTGTATCAAAAATTTTCACACTTGCATTACAGCCTGTTTGTGCTGAAAACCCAAACTCAACTGCTGACCCGACAAACCCTCTACCAATAATACCTATTTTTTTCATATTCCTAATTGTATTTTATAGTGTTTAATCCATTTTGACAAGTTTCCTTTTGGTTCCCAACTTAATGTATTTTTGGCTTTACTATTATCAGCAAGAGTTTCAAATGGTTCCAGTCTAGTTTCACCATATATTTTTTCACCTCCAAACATATCTGCTACTTCATTAATTGAAACATTCCTTCCATTGCCAATATTAAATGATTCGCCATTTAATTTCATTGAATATCTAGCTGCTAAAATATTAGCTGTAACTACATCACCAACATATGTGAAATCTCTCTTTTGATTTCCATCATTAGTAATTGTTAAAGGTTTTCCTTCCTGCATTTGTCTAGCAAAAATACCTGTAACTAAACAATATGCTCCAGAAAGACTCATGCGTTCACCATAAACATTAAAATAGCGAAGAGAAACTGTATCTAAATTATAGATTTCACTAAAAAGTTTACAATATTGCTCACCAATATATTTCTGAAGGCCATATGGAGAAAGTGGATTTACTGGGTCGCTCTCTTTTTGAGGTATTCTACTTGTATTTCCATAACAAGAACTACTTGCACTATAAACGACTCTTTTCACGCATGCCTTTTGTGCAGCATGTAAAACATTCAAAGTTGCATTAACATTAGCATCATTATAGGGAATAGGGTTATCAATTGAAGGTTGCACTCTAGCTAATGCAGCTAAATGAAATACGGTGTCAACACCATCTAATATGTCAACAAATTTGGAATGATCTATTGAGCATAAATCGTGTTTTAAAAAAACAGCATCTTTATTGACATTTTCTATTTTACCCGTAGACAAATTATCAATAATAATAACCTCTATATTATCACCTATTAATACATCTACTAAATTAGATCCTATAAAACCTGCACCGCCAGTAACTAATACTTTTTTCATAGACATTTAATATAATTGAGCCATAAAATATGGGTGAATTAATTTATTGTAAACTAAAATTAATTGGCAAAGTAAAAGTAACTGATACGGATTTACCTCGTTGTTTAGCTGGAATCATAGTTGGAATTGCATTTACTAATCTTAAGGCCTCTTCTCGAAGATATTTGTCTTGGCCACGAACGACTCTAGCAGAAGAAATTGCTCCAGATTTAGAAATAACAAATTCAACAAATATTTTTTCACTTATACCCATCTCTTTAGCAATTTGTGGGTATTCGAAATTTTCTTTTATATGTTTCCCTATTCCTTTTTGGAAACATATATAATTTTCATCTTTTGATGCATTTTGTGAGCAACCTGGGAATATTGGTTGCTGTTCAACAACAGCAAAATTGAATAATTCTTCCTCTTCCTCCTCTTCTAAAATTTCTATAATTTCTTCTTCATCTGTTTCAGCATCCTCTATATCCAGCTCCTCTTCAATAACAATATCATCTTCTACAATAGTAATTTTTGGTGGTGGTGGTGGTGGTGGTGGTGGTGGTTTTAATTCTTTTTCGGTGAGAGGAATAATTTCTTCTTCTAAATCTAACATATCTAATGTACCTAAACTAGAAGCAACCCTGTCATATGTTCGCCATTCAAAAGCTACAATAACAAGAAGTAAAGAAATTATTAGACCTATTTGGGTAAAATAACTCCTTTTATGTTCTAAATCGTATTTTGGGTTTTTTTTTAAATTCATAATTAAGTAGGGCAAATTTACATAAAACGAACTATCACAACAAAATTTACAAACTTTTCTTACACACCTATGTGTGCTTTATATTCATCTGCTGTTAATAATTTATCATTAATAACTGTATTATTTATTTCAACTTTTATTAGCCATCCCTCTTCATACGGCGCAGAATTGACTAATTCTGGGTTCGTTTCTAAATTAGCATTTATTTCAACGACTTTTCCTGCTATAGGCATATATAAATCTGAAGCTGTTTTTACAGCCTCAATAGATCCAAAAATATCGTCAACATTTAAATCTTCATCTATTGTATCAACATCTACATAAGCTATATCTCCTAGTTCATGTTGTGCATAATCGGTAACGCCAACAAGTGCCATATCACCATTTATCAAAACCCACTCATGATTTTCTGTATATTTTAAATTATCTAATACTTTCATAAAAAATTGTTTTAAATAAAATTAATTAATTTCTGGAACTATATATAGATTCTATGATTTTAACTACATTAAATCCATCTATAGAATTTGTGTGGATATTTTTTTTATCTAATAAAACCTGCACCACATTATCAATCATTTTATCATGATTAGAAGCCGACCCTGTATATCCACCATAGTCATTACATGCAATAGAATCATCTATATGAGGGCGATTATATCCCTTTATATCACAGTCAAGTATTTTATCCATATATTGACCACCTATCTTAACAGACCCGTATTGACCAAGTATAGTAATACTACTTTCAAAATTCTTATTCCAAACTGCTGTAGAATAATTCAGAACACCGATTGCTTTATTTGAAAATTTTAATTTAACAATACCGGAATCTTCAAATTCCACATATTTTTTTTTATTAAATGAAAAAAAATCCGAACTCGTATTGTCTACTCCTCCAAACAACCAGTATAAAATATCGACAAAATGAGAAAATTGAGTAAACAATGGACCGCCATCTTTTAATCTGGACCCATGCCAATCACTATCTAAATAATAATTTTGATTTCTATTCCAAAAACAATTAACAACAACCATGTTAATGGTGCCTAATAATTGTTGAGACATGATTTCTTTTAACCAAATAATAGTCGGAGAAAATCTATTTTGCATAACACAAAAAATATGCTTATTTACTTTTTGTGCAGTATGAATAATTTTTTCAGCATCATGACTAGATAGTGCCATTGGTTTCTCAACAACGACATGCTTATGGTTCTCTAAAACATCTATCGCCATTTGTGCATGTAAATAATTTGGAGTACATATATTCACAACATCTACGTCACTTTTCATCATTTCGTCAAATGAAGAACATATTAATTCTTTTTTGAATGTTTCAAAACGCCATTTATCTACTGCTAAAACATCAAATAACTTTGTCAGATCTGCTCTATTATTATCCATTATACATTGTGCGTGACGAGCACCAATATGGCCAACACCTACAATACCAAATTTAATTTTTTTCATCATTGATTAGAATGCTTTTTAACGTAGTCATATATCTTAGAAGATATTTCTATTTGCTTATCATAAGACATTTTATGATTATACTCTCCATTTTTTTTAACTTCTAACACACTATAATTATTAGTGAAAACTAAATTTAAAATTCTTGGAAGCAAATATAGTTGTAACTGATAAATTTTTTCATATAATGACAAAAGATTATCATCAATACTAATATTTACTTTTTCTGTCTTAAGTATGAAACCAGAATCTATTTCTTCATTGATTAAATGTGCAGTTACACCCAAAGGATAATCTTTTTCAATAGACCACAAAACTGAATCTAACCCTCTTACATCTGGAAGTAAGCCGGGATGTAAATTTAAAATACCTTTTTCCACTAATGCCACAATATCAGGACTTAAAATCCGTGAGCCCCCAATAATTCCAAAATTAATACCATATTCTTTTAGTAAAGACTGTGCCTCTAAACTATTATGAGAAACTCTATGTATTGGTATATTATATTTTTCTGCTAGTTCATAAGCCGATATATTACATTCTTTTTGAGAAATATTAAAAAATGATTTTGGTGATTTTATCTTAATATAATCGGCTGCTAATATTAAAGATATTTCAAAATTATGCTGATATATTGTGTTAATAAAATCAATTGTTTTTCTGTGAGGAAAACCATATGCAAAAAGAACTATTTTAAAATCCACTCTTAAATATATTTTTTAACTACATCACAAATAAAATGAATTTGTTCGACTTCTAATTCAGGATGAATAGGCAAAGAGATAATATGTTTTGAAAGCATTTCAGAAACAGGAAGATTTTCATTAGAAAAATGTTTATATGGTTTTTGCTGATGAAGCGGTATTGGATAGTATATCATGCTAGGAATACCAGCATTCAATAAAAATTTCTGAAACTTATTCCGATCTATTTTAGAAGATAAAATTATACTATATTGATGGTATACATGCTCTGAAAATGAACTTTCCATAGGTGTTGTAATCCAATCAACAGATTTTAAAATACGATTATATTCTGTAGCTACTTTTTGTCGTTTATTATTAGAAGTATTTAAAAGAGAAAGTTTAAATCTTAGAATAGTAGCTTGTAATGCGTCCAGTCGTGAATTGAATCCAACAATCTTATGCACATATTTCTTTTCTTGTCCATGATTTGCTAATAATCTAATATGATGGGCTAGTTTTTGATTTTGTGTAAAAATAGCACCACCATCACCATAACACCCTAGGTTTTTTGAAGGATAAAAAGAGGTTATGCCAATATCACCTATTGTTCCTGAGTATTTCATATCCTTAGAACTCTTCTTATAGAAACATTGTGACCCTATGGATTGTGCTGCATCCTCAACAATAAATAAATTATATTTTTTAGCAATTAATTTTATCTGTCTCAGATTACAACATTGACCAAATAAATGAACAGGTAAAATAACTTTTGTTTTATCAGAAATGTTCTTTTCAATTAATGCTGGATTCAATAAAAATGAATCTCTGTCTATATCGACAAATACTGGTTTTAAGCCCAATAAACACACAGCCTCTACAGTAGACACAAAAGTGAAAGGTGGTAATATAACTTCATCTCCTTGTTTTAAATCCAGCGCCCTAAGAGCTAAACATAAAGCATCTGTTCCATTAGCACATGTTACAGTGTATTTAGAGTTTAAGAAAACTGATAATTCTTGTTCTAATTTCTGTACTTCTGTACCTTGAATATAAACACCAGAACTAAGTACATTTTGTATGCGCTTATTAATTTGTTCTGAATACTTATTATATTCAGATACTACATCTACCATATGTATTTTTTTCATATCAAATTATTATTACATTAACGTAAAGCGGAGACTAACTCCGATATTTGTGTTTGATGTTGGGAAAGAAGATGAAACCACATAATCCGTCACAACTTGATCATAAAATACTTTTAAATTAATTCTATTATTCACAACATAATCTGCAGAAAACTTCAAAGTGATTAAAGACTGTCCAGAGGTAGGTTGATTACTTTCCTCTTCAATACGACGAATAATTGTTTTATTATTTCTTATTGAAACATCCGCACGTAAATCTAAATCACTACTTACTTGTTTTTGACCAGCACCTCCATCAAAAATCAACTGAAGACCTTGTACACGATAACCTAATCCTACTATATATTCAAACCCTTTAACTTCTGTAATTTGGCTATTAGATAAACTTAAACTAATTGTTCTATCTTTTTTATATTCAAACCTAGTCGTCATGCTATTTTTCATGGTTAAATCTAATTTAAAAAACGGCGCAAATTGCTCAGTAATATTAACTTGATCTATTTGAAATTCGGTTAAAAAATTATTATTAGCATCATATACTTCTTGTTCAAATAATAAATTACTCATAAATGAGCCTACGGAATAACTCGAACGATAACTATGACTCATACTCACGTTTTTAAACCTATTTTTAACCCATGGTATCTTAGTAAATCCATTAAAATTAACATTCCAATTTGGCATTGGTATAGATGGAAATTTATTTAAAGATTGTTTATCTGGACTAGTTCCAGAATAAGCAGCTAAAAAAGCAGGTATCATCACATCTTGTGAATTTGGTCCATAACCATCAGGATATAATTGCGAATCAAAAAGAAGGCCAGCATCATTTCCTAATCTCTGAGCAATATCAAATCTATATTGAATAAAATTATCAAATAACTCGGAAGAATTATCTACACGGTCCTGGATAAAAGCTGTTTTTATTGGTAAAAAAGAAATACTAAAACTACCTGTTCTAGAATTACTAACATGATTAAAAACTGGATTATCTTCCGTATTTACATTTCTAAAATATTCGTTTTCATTTATAGAATATCGTCTCGATCCTGTTAACATAATTTTAAATCTACTAATTGGCTCAACAGTGGCTCTAAGATTTAAATTATTAGAAAAAGTTTGAACATATAGATTATTTAAATTAGGATTAGTAGTAATCCATCCACTATTTGCAGCTTGTATTCTAATGTCATTTTGACTACCTAGCACAAAACCTAATGTTGGAGCTGGCTCAGAAAAAGGATTGCTCAAACCAAAAATACTACTTTGAGGCAAAAAACCTGGCAGTAATGTTCCATTCGTTTCAGTGTATGAAATAGAAAAGTTTTTTACACTAAATAGTGCTTTCGCTAAATAACGAATTACTTTTAAACTTTCTTGATTATCAGCAGTAGTAGCATCGGGTTTTTTATTATCTAATTTAGATCTAGACGGAATCCTAGACTTATTATTTGACAAATTATTAGATAACATTTTTTTTAAAAATGGGATTTTATTATATAATGAAGTTAAATTAAATTGGGTGTTTAATTTAATAGAATTATTGTTCTGTATAGTATTCCCATAATCCTCTGAGGCTAATGACGTAGATCGCCAATCATAGCTTGCATCATAATTGATGCTACTATTAATCCAACTTAATACTGGGACTTTATTAATCGGCAAAGTATAACGAATGTCAAAATTATGATGATACTCTGTAGGGCGGCCAAAAGATAAAATATTAGAAAACAAACTATCTCTTTTTTCTTTAGTATCTATACGTCCATAAGGTTCGTCAACAACAGATCTGTTTCTTGCAGAAAAATTTAATTTTATCGACCTAGTTAAGTCATATTTCATGTTATAAACACGACTCATCGTAAATAACTTACTATACATTTCGGGTAAATCAACACTTGTATTTGAAGTATTTCTTGTTTTTGTCTCTAAATAGGATCTATTAAAATCTGTCCTAAATGAAAATTGTTTAGGTAAAACGTAAAAATTAAAATCTTTGATTAGCCGTAAGTATTTCCCTTTTTTAAGAAATTTCAATTTAGAAAAGGGTTTAATATTTTTAGGATTTGTATTAAAATTATAACCTAATCCTCCCGTATAATCTTGACGAATAGAATACTCTGTATTAATGTTTCGACTAAATACTTCATTGTAAGCATAACTAAGAGAGAAGTTTTCTATATCATAGATTCTTGAATTATTTTTCCCCGCTGGACGCTCTTTTCTAACATTAGTAAAATTGACACTTCTTATTTTAGTATAATCTTGAACTATAGTTCTAACTGAATCTCTTTCATTTTCAGTTTGATAAGCGTTTAGACTAGCATCTAAAAGTATATCTGGATCTAGTGGATTATAATGGGGATTTTCAACGGATTCTGAAACAGAAACATACATTGGGAATTTTATATTTGATTTTTCTGGAAACAATTGACCTAATTCTACACTAGCTGTTAAATTGTATCTCTTTAATTCATTTAAATTTCTTTCAGAAACATTTTTCTCTAAGCTTCCAAATCCAACAGTACTCATAGATCCTGCAAATGCTAAATTAGCAAAATCAGCTAACCGCAATCTTACTTGTGTACGTGCGGCCCACCCCCCTTTTTCATTAAACTCACTCAACCTTAACTCATTTACCCAAATTTCTGCTGATTTATCCTCGCCATTTCCTGCACCTGGATTTCTAATTCCAATCATAATGGTTTTTACATTACCTAAATTAGGGTTACCCTTTATAGAAACAGTATTTCCATTATCTAAATAAGTATATGTGTCAACATATCCAAATTCACTATTGTTTTGCATGTAATCATTTCGTAATTGCTTTACAGTTTGTAATAATTCTAGTGGCAAACGAATTCTATTTTCAATAGGCCAAATATTTTCAGGTCCAGACTCACCCCAAGAAGTAACTTTTAGTGGCACTTCATATTCATAATAATTGCTAATATAGTCAGTTCCTATTCTAACAAATAAGTTTAAGGAGTCATCCTCTAATGTATTCTCTTGAATTGCTTCAGCGTGACTATACATTTCAATAAGTTTATAATTTCTCATGTCCATGCTAACATTTTTAAAAGCTGCTCTAGCATCACCATCTTTTAAATCAACAACTTTTAAAACCATAGCTTGTTCATTTTGCTCTTGAAGACTAGTTGCGCCATAATAAGTTTCTCGCTGTATACCTGGTGGTAAAACGTATGGTATTGGTGTTCTAGATCCGTTTTCCTCGAAATTGACAACAGATATATCAAACTGTGTCATATCGGTAGCATCCAAAGGAGTAGTTGTAGATGCCGATAAATCATTTAAATATCTTCTCCATTCACCTCTAACTAATTCAAAAGTAGCAAATCGACAAACAATAGATTCTTCAAAGCCATTAAAAAAAGTTCTAATAAATCTTATAGATTTAAAATCTTCTATGGAACCTATTTTATCAGTATATGAACGAATTGGAATTTTAAATTGTATCCATCTAGCATTATTATTCGGACCAACATTTTCAATAATATCATTTATATAATTATCACCTATTTGTAGGTTCTCCGGATTTAAAGTTATTTTATATTGATAATAACTTTCTGCTTCACTTAATGTTTGATCATTATTAATATCTTCTACATCAGGTAAATTTGTTGAAGAAGTTGGATATTCTTCTGTTGATTGGTCTGAAGTAGGGGAATTACCCTGGACTCCATTATAATTTTTATATCTATCCAAGATACTAGTTTGAGTATTATCAAATTCTGAACTTCTAAAATATTTAAAATTATCAGAAGCTGGATCTTCAAATGCTAATTGATAAGCTAGAGAATTAACACCAAAATTATCAGCTACTCTATCAATATATGTGTCATTAAAAACACCATCTTCATATATAAATATTCTCTCTTCATCATCATTTAATCCATCATATCCTAAATCTTGATTAGACCTTGCTCCATCATCATTGTCAAATGCATTAACTAATGACTGTATTGACGGAACTCGACCCCAGGCAGTGGTATCAATATTATTATCGGAACCATCAATAGAAAGACCATTTTCAAAACTCTTTCTTGAATCCTTCAAGATGTCTTCTGATATATTACCTAAATTAATAAAGAGATCTCCACCACTATGATTAGGATTGTCAATAAATGGATCCATCATCCAAAATTCAATAAATTCAATATTAGCAGCTTCAAAATCATTAGTTTCTATTTTACGAGTAATACCTCCCCAACGTGTTTCGGGATTATTTAAATTTCCATTCTCATCAATACCAAAGGAAATTCCAGTCTCGCCAGAAATATCAAAATTATATGGTCCCTTTTGATTAGGATAAAAAGCAAAATCTAATGTTCTTAATCTAGAGGGTTGACCGTTAATAATATCTTTATTTGGAAAAATTTCTGTAATAAATACTTCTCGCACATAATTATTATCTTGTTGTTCAGGGTCATTAAGAATATGATCTGGTGTAATAGAGCTATTTCTTTGAAATAAAGGGTCTATTACATACCAGGCTAGTTTTGCTCTATTATATCCATACTCAACAGTATTATTTAAAGAAGCTTCAGGAAAATATCCATCTGATTCCGGAGAGCCTGTTGGTGTTGATGATAGTGACCAAGCTGATGCACTTCTTATATCTATTGCAGATTGACTATTTTCAAAATCATCTATATATGAAGTTCCCGTTTCATTAATATCAATAGATTTTGGATGCCCTGGTATAAAATATGCAAACTCTGAATTAATAGAAATATTAGAATTCTCTTTGGTTTCAATTAAAGGTAATTTATCAATCATTTTAGTTAAAAAACGAGAATCTTTAGAATATGAGCCGTTTAAACCGAGAATAGTATTAGATATTGGTTCATCACCAATATTAATTTTTTGAGTTAAGGGTTTTTCTGTTAAATTTAAAGCACTAGCTCCTAAAATAAAATCCTTATTAAACCTATAGTCAATGTGAGCGCCCATAAATCTTTTAGATTGAAAATTAAATAAAGAATTATTTTCTAATGTAATTCTTATGGGTTCTGATGAACTCAAGACACCTTCATCTATAATTCTAACTCGCCCCATAGTATAATCAACCGTATAATGTATATTTTCTTCGAGAACTCGTCCCCCAGAAGTTACATTAACTGAACCTTCTGGAATATTCATTGCATTTAAAGAAATTTCTGATCCTATTGACGATTTATACTGACCTTTTAATAAAAATTTATTTAGCTCCGCAATTTGTTGAGCTGCTGATTGGGTAGAATCATACAGCGCATCAAAACAATAAGTGTTTGCAATTTCTTCTTGTGTACCAAATTGATTTCTTAAAAAATTTCCAAATGGCTCAAGCATAGGAAAATAAACACGACCATTAGAAGAATTTATTAAAACACCATCTAAAAAATCAAAAACACCATCTGGCCCTGGATCATTATTTGAGTTTAAATTATCTAAATTGAAAACCTGCAATAAAGGAGTATTTGCCACACCCTCGGGACCCTCTGTTAAAAAATTTACAGGGGCACCTAATTCTGGATTTTCATGTAATATATCTAATAAAAAATCTTCTCGGTTAATTTGATAAGCTCCAAGAGAATATACATTTTTCATTAATAAATTCCACTTTGGCTGTAGTACATCTGTAGTAGTAGATTTTAATAATTTCAACATTAATGTATTTGGAGCAGTTACATCTGTGGAAAACTCACCAACTTGATATGGAACTCCCATATATGTAAATTGAAATGCAACTGCAAGAACTTCATCAGCATTTAAAGCTTGATTTAAGGAAATAAAACCCAGTTGTGAGTTAAATGAATATTCTGAACTAGATAGCCGCCTAGCATTTTCTATCTTTTCATAATCTACTGCTTGATTAAAATAATTCAAACCATCGGGGCTGTACTGAGAAAATGCTGATGTAATTTCATCAATTAATCTTATAGAATCTCCAGTTTGAAATGCAATATCATTAATCAAAACTCCATTAGGATCTAATGAATTATTTGAATTACTTGGCACACCACCATTAACAGCTTGAATTGTGACTAGAGGATTAGCTATATTATTAATTTCAGCCAAATCTTGAAATGCTAAAATATTTCGTGTATTTACAGTTGTGGAATTTTTATTAGTTACATAAACTTCTAATTTAGTAATATTAATTGCTGAATTAATAATAGGCAAATTTGACATAGATTGATTGTAATTTTCATAAAAATACTGTGCCAGAAAAAAGTGTTTATTTGATTCATAATTATCTATAGAAAGTTCGAATTCTGTCATTTGAGCACCTCCCTGAATTTCAATTGAAGAAGTTTCACTTTTTTGTTCAGAAAAAACAGTAGTCAGAGTAGTTTTTCCAAACTGGAATTTAGTTTTTATACCAAATAAGCTCTGAGCACCTGTAATTAAAGAGCCTGACAATGGTAAACTTACATTTCCTAACTCAATTTTTTTAACTATATCATCTTCATCACCTGTATATTCTAATTTAATTTCATTTTCGAATTCAAAAGTAGCTTCAGTATCATAATTTGCTTGTATTTGTAATTTATCTCCAATTCTTCCGACTACATTCATTTGTATTCTTTCATCAAAATTGAAAGATGTTGTTTTTCTTTGTTCTTCTGGCAATGCAGGATTATCAATTTTATTGATTACAGCTGAAAATACTAATTCTGCTGAACCTTGTGGCTTAATATCCACGACTGAGCTTCCAAAAATTCGATTCAAAATTTTTTCACCGACCTGTACTTTCCCTAATTCAGAATCGGAATTTAATCCTGTGATTTTTTGTTTCCAATATTCATTGAATTTTTTATTGAATATATACTCCTGATACTCATTAGTAGAAAAATACTGAGGTGTGGAAATAGGATGTCCACCTACATACTTAGTAATAAAAATAGTTTCTGTAGTATAATCATATTCTGTACTGTCAATAATATTAACAGGATTATTCAGCCATTCTGAATTTTCTGGCAATGAAATAATAGAATCCTGTTGAGAAAATAAAAATCCACAACAAAAATAAAATAATGTCAATACAATAATTTGTTTATTTTTTAAGCAAGAAATCAAAATCTATAAACTTTTTAAAGCTAATTTAATTACTTCTTCAACGGAAAAATTTGAATTTTCGCGTATAATTTTGTCAATAATTGCATTAGTTTTCTTAATAGAAAAACCTAATTTTTCTAATGCATATAAAGCTTCTTGTTTTACAGAAGATGTGGAATGTCCTGAATTATTTGCAATAAATTCGGATTCTATATTCATTTTATCTTTTAAATCAATAATAATTCTTTGAGCAGATTTTAACCCAATACCTTTCACGCTTTTTAACTGTTGAACATCTTCATTAACAATAACTCTTTGCAAATCATGTGGTGTCAAAGATGACAAAATCATTCTCGCAGTGGCAGCACCAACTCCTGAAACAGATAATAACAATATAAAACATTCCCTTTCTTCTTTATCAAAGAAACCATATAATGTGTGTGAGTCTTCTTTAACAGATAAATAAGTGTAAAATTTATTCACTGAACTATTACTTTTTTCAAATTTTGAAAAAGTATTTATAGAAATATTTAAATAATAACCAACACCATTACATTCAACTACAGCATGTGTAGGTGATAATTCAATAATATTTCCTTGTAAAAAAGTAATCATAATTTATTTTCTTTCATGTGCATCTACAGAACCAATAGTAGCCATATGTACAATTTCATTAACACTACTTTCTAATTGTAATATATGTACTGATTTATTCATTCCTAATAATACTGGCCCCATAGTTTCAACATTTGATAATTCTTGTAAAATTTTATATGAAACGTTTCCTGACACCAAATTAGGAAAGATTAAAGTATTCACTTTTTTATCACCTAATTTAGAGAAAGGGAAAATCCCTTTTCTTTTTTCATGATTTAAAGCAAAGTTAGCTTGCATTTCACCCTCTATTATAATTGAAGGATGATTATCGTGTAAGTATTTCACTACACGTTGAAGCTTGAGTGTCTCTTCATCTTTAGATGACCCAAAATTAGAATACGATAATACGGAAATAATAGGTTTAATACCAAATCTTTTGACAGCAGTTGCTGTTAATAAAATAATTTCTATTAATTCCGATTCTGACGGAGTTTTATTAATAGTTGTGTCAGCAAAAAAAATTGGACCTTTTTTAGTCACAACAATATATAAACCAGCTAAAAGAGTTGATTCTTTTCCTATAATTTCTAATGGAGGTTTAAGTGCTTCCGGATAGCTTCGTGTAACACCAGATAAAAAAACATCTGCTTCATTATTCAATAACATCATTGAACCAAAATATGATCGATCTCGCATAATCCGTCTTGCTTGATTTTTAGTCATACCCTTTCGCTCACGAATATTCCAATAATAATCTGCATACTCATGACGTTTTTCCCTTAAATCTTCTGATTTCACATCTATAACTTTTACATTTTCTAAATCAATACCATGTTCAAGAGAAAAATCATGAATAAACTTTTTATTTCCTAATAAAATTGGAATACACAATTCTTCTGTTTGTAATATTTCTGCTGCTTTTAAAACATTGTAATTATCCGCCTCTACAAATAATACTCTTTTTTTATTTTCTTTTGCAATTCTATTAAATCCTCTTATTAATTGATTGTCCAGTCCTAATTTATCAATAAGTAGTTCTTCATATTTTTGCCAGTCTGCTACTTCTTTTTTAGCAACTCCCGATTTTATTGCCGCTTTTGCAACAGCCATCGAAACTCTAGTAATTAAACGAGGATCATTCGGTTTAGGAATAATGTAGTCTGGACCAAATGAAAGATTTTTACCATGATATGCTAAATTAACATGTTCTGGTACTGGTTCTTTTGAGAGAGCAGCAATAGCACGCACAGCAGCTACTTTCATCGATTCATTAATTTCAGTAGCTCTAACATCTAAGGCTCCTCTAAATATATAAGGAAAACCTAAAACATTATTTACTTGGTTGGGGAAGTCTGATCTACCCGTTGCCATAATAACATCTTTTCTAGCTTTTTTAGCATCTTTATATGAGATTTCTGGATCTGGATTAGCCATAGCAAATACAATAGGATTTTTCGCCATTGTTTTTAACATTTTCTGAGAAACTGTATTACCAATAGATAATCCTATAAAAACATCTGCATTTTTCATAGCGTCTGATAAAGTATGTAATCTTCTATTTGTAGCAAATCTTTTTTTATGCTTACTAAGGTTTTCTCTATCCTTTCTAATCACACCTTGACTATCACATAATACTATATTTTTCCTTTTGACACCTAGCCTAATATAGAGCTTTAAACAAGAAATAGCAGCTGCTCCAGCACCATTAACAACAATTTTCACTTTATCAATCTTTTTATTAACTAATTCTAATGCATTTAATAAAGCGGATGATGAAATAATAGCTGTGCCATGTTGATCATCATGCATCACTGGTATGGAGAGTTCTTGTGTTAATCTTTTTTCAATTTCAAAACATTCTGGTGCTTTTATATCTTCTAAATTAATGCCACCAAAAGTAGGAGCAAGAGCTTTAACTGCGCTAACAAATGCATCGACATCATTTACATCTAACTCTATATCAAAAACATCAATATCTGCATATATTTTAAACAACAACCCCTTCCCTTCCATCACTGGTTTAGCTGCTTCTGGACCAATATTTCCTAACCCAAGTACTGCTGAACCATTTGTTATAACACCAACCAAATTACTTTTAGCAGTATATTTATATACATCACTTTTTCTTTTTGCAATACTTTTGCAAGGCTCTGCTACACCAGGAGAATATGCCAATGCTAAATCTCGCTGTGAACGATATCTTTTTGTCGGAACAACTTCTATTTTACCTGGTCTCTTTTTAGAGTGAAAATCTAATGCCTCCCTTCGATTTATCTCAGCCATAATTTAATACTATTAATTTACCTCGTAGGTAATAGTTACATTAGTTAGTTGGATTGGATCACTATTCTCTACATAAAATCGATATGTAACCTGATAAGTACCTGGCATTTCGGCACTCAAATATCCTTTAAAGTAATCATCTTCTTCAAATGGAGATAACAACATCGGATTAGGTGAAAGCTCGGTTACTGAAGTAAAGCAAATACCATTAAAACAAAAATAAGCAGAAGCATTCTGATTATTAAATAATTTTCTTACTACTAAATCTGTCATATCCTCACAAGACGCATTTCTTAAATGTATATGTGAAACCAATAAACTATCAACTGAACCTGAAACAAAATCTTCAACATATGTAATCTCTATTGGATTTGGCAATGCATCTGCTTCATAGGCACAAGAACCATCATCACATAATGCATCTACATTATAATTACAAGCAGTCTCATCTGTACAACCATCTGGTAACATACAAGACCCATCCTCCTCTGTAGCTTCTGCATTATAATTACATGCTAAATTATCTGTACATCCAGATATAGAATCTGCTTCTGGATCACAACTAATAAAAAATAATAAGCTAGTAATAATGATAAAATTTAAATATATTGTTTTCATATTGTTTTCTCTTTAAATTATTCTAAATACAAATTTAGTGTAATTAAATCATTTGATTTGCAATTAACAGAATATCTACTATTATTTTATTATATTAGTAAACTGATTATTAACGAACTTTTAAACAAAAAATTATGAAAAAACTATTACTATTTGCCATATGTTCGATTTTTTACTGCTCATATGCTCAATTACCTCCTAATAGCTTTGGTGAAGATTTTACACTAACAGATATTGATGGTAACGAATTTAACTTACATTCTACCTTAGACGAGGGTAAAACTGTAATCTTAGATTTATTTGCTGTATGGTGTGGTCCTTGCTGGAGCTTTGCTGAAACAGGAGTGCTAGATGACTTACAAGCAGCATACCCTGATGATGTTGTAGTGGTAGCTGTAGAAGCTGACCCAAGTACATCTGCAGGATCTATCTATGGTGGAGGTAATTCAGTTGGTGACTGGACTACTATTATTGACTATTTGATGATGGATGATCCTGATGGAACTGTTGCCGATGATTATGCTTTAGCATATTATCCAACAATATATAAAATTTGCCCAGACAGAATGGTAACCGAAGTAGGGCAACTATCTAGTATAAATGCTTTTATGGGTGAAATAAACTCATGCAGTAGTGCACAATACAGTAAAGATGCGAGAATGCTATCTTATAATGGTGATGAAACATATTGTGCAGGAAGTATGAATGCATCTGTAACAATTCAAAACTACAGTGTTGGCGCTTCATTAACAGAATGTGATATATTAACGATAGTTAATGGGTCAACATTTGACACATATAATTGGTCAGGAGATTTAGATACATATCAAACTGCGACTATTGATCTAGGTACAATTTCAGGTATTCCTGATAATGCTGATGTGAGTTTTGAGATTAACTATAGTGGTGACATGGATGAAAGCAATAATGATATTGATCCAGGTATTTCAGGGTCTGAAGAATCTTCAGTATATGTTACTCTTACAATTCTTACAGATAATTATCCAGAAGAAACATCATGGCAATTATTTGATTCTGATGGTGATGTTGTGGCGTCAACAAATACAGTAGGACAAGCATATGGAGAAGATGGCGACTATGCAGGTCAAGCTAATACAGAAATTGAAATAGAGTGGAATCTATACGCAGGTTGTTATACATTTTCTATATATGATGCTTACGGTGATGGTTTAAATTCTTCTCAATGGGGTGGAACGGATGGACTTGTAACATTAACTGATGCTGCTTCTGGAAATGTGTTTTTTGAAATTTGGGATGGATTTGATTTAGCAAATGTTGCGTTTGATGCAGGTGCACTTTCAAGTATAGAAGATGTCGCAACTGGAGCAATTTCTATGTTCCCAAATCCAACACAGGATAATGTTAATATAGAGATTCAGTCCAACTCAAATCAAGAAATTAGTATAGAAATTTATAATAACCTTGGTAAGGTAGTATATCACACACAAGAAAACTTATCACAAGGAGTAAATAAGATTAATATGAATGTAAGCAATCTATTGCCTGGTTTATATTATGTTAATACGAATTTAAATGGTGAAAGTAATTTACAGTCACTAACTATTGTTAAATAATAAACTCAATTTTTAAAAAAAGAGCCACTCATTGGGTGGCTTTTTTTTTAATTTTTAATTTTAAATAACATGAAAAAACTTGTTTGTACACTTCTTTTATCTATTACCTATATCTCATATAGTCAAATACCTTCAGTAGATTTAAAAACATTAGATGGAAGTATTATAAATACTATTGAATTTGATAATGACAATAATCCCATCATAATTAGTTTTTGGGCTACATGGTGTAAACCATGTAAACAAGAGTTAGAAAATATACAAGAAGTATATGATGATTGGAGAGAAGAAACTAATGTGAAATTAATTGCAATTAGTATTGATGATGCACGAAACACATCAAAAATCAAACCTCTAGTAAATGCAAAAGGATGGGAATATGAAGTCTATCAAGACAGTAACCGTGAGTTTGCTACAAAGATGGGTGTTAATCCAATTCCACATACTTTTTTGTTAAATGGTGATAAAAAAATAGTTTGGGATCACGTAACATATAGTGATGGGGATGAAGAAGAATTATATGAAAAAATTCTAGAAATACTTGAATAACAGCGTGAGGAAAATTATTGCCATATCTATTGTATTTATATCACTAAATCTATATGGTCAAAACGAACAAGAACATAATTTAAGTGGGAACCTGCAATTAAATTATCAAACTTTTCAAGAAGATTCAACCATTAATGCAAAAGAACAAAAAGCATATACCTCGGGATACACTAATTTACTATATAATTATAAAAACTTTACCATTGGAACAAGATTAGAAATCTATAACAATCCAATTGATGCATTCGAGGAATACGATGGCTACGGTATAGCTAATAAATTTATTCAGTATAAAAATAATTTTATCGACATCACGCTTGGAAACATCTATGATGAATTTGGTAGCGGATTGGTTTTTCGCACATACTCGGATCCAAATTTAGGAGTTGATAATTCTATCAATGGGGTTAGATTAAAAATCCAACCAACTAAAGGCGTATATATAACGGGATTAATCGGGAATCAAAAATCTTATTGGGAATATAGTGAAAGTTTAGTGCGTGCATTAAATACTGATGTTTCGGTAAATGAGCTACTCTTAAAAAATTGGAAATCTATTATTAACATTGGAGCTTCCTTTGTTACAAAGAAAGAAGATGATAACAACCCTTTATATATTCTACCTGAAAATGTGGGTGCATTTAATACAAGGCTTAATATAACAAAAGGAAATACGACTTTAAATATTGACTATGGCTCTAAGATTAATGATCCATCAGGAGACAATCAATTTATTTATCAAAATGGTCATGGATTAATTATTAATGGTAACTATTCAAAAAAAGGGTTTGGAGTATCTTTTGGAGCAAAAAGAATACAAAATATGAGCTTCAGAAGTGAACGAAATGCTAAATTACAGGATTTAAACATTAATTATATCATCCCTTTTACTAAACAACAAAGTTATTCACTAGCCACCATGTATCCTTATACCACTCAACAAACTGGAGAAATGGGGTCACAAATTGATATTTATTATAAAATTCCTAAAAAATCTAAAATTGGAGGCAAGTATGGCACCAATATTAGTTTTAATTATTCAAATATTTTTGACATTAACAAAATAATACCAGAAAACACCTCTAGTATAAATGAAAGTGGAACATTAGGATATAATTCGCAGTTTCTTAAATTAGGTTATAAGTTATTTCAAGAAATCAACCTGGAAATAAGTAGAAAAATCAATCGAAAATTAAAATTAATTGGAACATTTATTCACTTACAAAATCATGATGACAAAATGTTAACACAATGGAAAGAATTAATTACAGCTAATGTAATAATACTGGAAGTATTATATAAAATTAAAGCTAAACACTCAACAAGAATTGAGATACAACACCTACAAACTAAACAAGATTATGGAAATTGGTGCATGGGTTTATTAGAATATAAAATATCCCCTCATTGGTTTTGGTCAATACAAGATCTCTATAACTATGGCCACCCAACTCAAGATGTTCATTATTACTCTATTTCTACAGGATATAATCATGGTGCTAATCGAATAGCAATCACGTATGGCAAACAAAGAGCTGGTTTATTTTGTGTTGGGGGAGTATGTAGAGAGGTCCCCGCATCTAATGGGTTTACTGTAAGTTTAACTAGTTCATTTTAATGAATATGAAAAAAATATATTTAATAATAATAGCAATCATCTATTTTAGTTGTGATAAAATTGAGCCACCGTATACAGAAAATATCTCTCAACCTCCTGAAAGAACTGTACTAATTGAAAAATTCACAGGCCATAAGTGTTCAGGTTGTCCAAATGCTTCTGACGAAGTTAATGCTTTAAAGCAATTATATGGAGAAGATGCTATTATATCAATTGCAATTCACCCTGGAGACTTAAGTGTATTTACTGAGGTTGATGAAAATCATCCATATAATTTTACTACTCCTAGTGGTGATATCATTGCAAATGATATGGGAATAACATTTTTGCCATTAGGAACCATTAATAGAATTCCAAATGGAAGTGCTAGTGGTAACGCTTGGTACTATGAAGATTGGGGGTCTGAAATACAAAATTTATTATTTAGTCCTGACTCTTTGCCATTAGAAAAAAATATCAACATTAATCTTAATGCAACTTTAAACGAAATAAATAAAGAGCTTACTATTGAAACTAGTATAAGCTTTTTAAATAATAATTTATCCGGGAATTATAAACTATGTTTAATCATTACCGAAGATGGTATAATTTCACCGCAAGATGATGATGACAAAGGAATTATTGGAAATTATGAACATAATGATATTTATCGATGTGCTGTGAATGGCACATATGGTGAGTCTATAGAAAATTTCGCTTTTGTAGATTTAGAAGGACAAGCTGGATATCAATCTACACATACAGTAATATTTAATGAAAGTTCTAATATTAATTGGACGGATGAATGGACTAATATGAGTAATTGTTCTGTGGTAGCATATGTTTATGATGATCAGTCTTTAATTATTGAAGAAAGCGTAAAAAAACCAATTAGTAATGAATAGGATTATAATTCTATTTCTATGTCTAAATGGATTCTGTTTAGGTCAAAATTTTCAAGCAGGAACAATTATTGGGATAAACACAAGTCAAGTGTCAGGTGACAATTTAGCTGGATTTAATAAGCTAGGAGCCAGATTAGGTGCTTTTGTAAACAAAAAAATAGGACCTTTGATAGGTCAAATAGAATTTCAATATATAAATAAAGGTAGTAAGGAATTAGTTGACAGCGAAGTATATGTGCAAGGTTATAGATTTTTCTTAAACTATATTGAAATCCCAATTAGTTTAAAAAGAAAAATATACAATAAAACTTTTTTAGAAACAGGATTCTCTGTGGGATATCTGTTAAATTGGGGCGAAGAAATTAATGGATATAATGAAATGGGAAGTGAAGTAAATAGCTTAGATTATAATATACATGTCGGCATTGATTATAAGTTAACCAAAAAACTCTATCTAAACACAAGACTAGCTAATTCAATATTTCCAATACGAAAACATGCATCTGAACAAACATATCGATGGAATAGAGGGCAATATAACACAAGCCTTTCATTTATATTATATTATTATATAGGAGCTAGTAAAAATTAAAACATTTTTTGTTGAGACCCTGGAAATGATTTGCCAAGATATTCATAAGCTAGTTTTGTCACTTGACGACCACGTGGTGTTCTTTCTAAATATCCCTGCTGAATTAAAAAAGGTTCTATTACTTCTTCAAGAGTATCTGATTCTTCTGCTACTGCAGTAGCTATCGTAGACAAACCCACAGGACCACCATTAAATTTATCAATAATACAATTTAAAATTCTCTTATCCA
>PAMG01000011.1 GCA_002707245.1 Flavobacteriales bacterium | reverse complement strand
TCGTCGGCGACGCTGCAGCGGCAGTTTGGCCTGCCGGCGGGCGAGCTCCCGCTGCACGAGTTCCCGTGCTCGTGCGACGGCCCCGAGCGCTCGCACCGCGGCACGCTGTACCTGACGACGAACCAGCTCTGCTTCGTCTCGATGAGCGGCTCGCACGCGTGGCACGTGGCCTACGCCGACGTGCTGAAGCTCCGCGCCGGCGGCGCCAACGGCGCGGCGCGCGAGCTGCAGCTAATCATCGCCCTGGATGGCGTGACCGATCCCCACAACCTCGGCGCGATCCTCAGGAGCGCCGCGGCCTTCGGCGCTCGAGCGGTCCTCTGCGGTAAAGACCGGAGCGCGCCTCTGAACGACGCGGCCGTGCGCGCCTCGGCTGGAGCCGTGGCCCACGTGCCCGTGATCCGAGTCACGAACCTCGCGCGCGCGCTCCAACAACTACAGAAGCGCGGGTTTTGGGTGTACGGCATGGCCGCTGAGGCCCCCCAGTCCATCTATGAGACCGATCTCGCCGGGCCCGTGGTCCTCACGTTTGGCGCTGAGGGCGCGGGTCTGCGCGCGGGCGTGGGCCGGGCCTGTGACGGTCTCGTGTCCCTGCCTATGGCTGGCCGGATCGCGTCTCTCAACGTGTCGGTCACGGCGGGAATCGCCGCGGCGGAGTTCTGTCGTCGGTCGCTCGCGGGAAAGTGAGCAAATGCAGCGGGTTGCGGCGCTCTTCATAAGACGCCTAAACCCAATGAACTAGACGGTTGACACGCTCTCGGTGCGCGCGTATAAGGCGCATCCTTCGCGCGTACGGGACTCCGTTCGTGCAGAGGACAACCGATGCTGGCGTAGCTCAACGGTAGAGCAGCTGATTTGTAATCAGCAGGTTGCGGGTTCGATTCCCTCCGCCAGCTTGGATGTACGCTCTTTAACAGCCCAGAAGTTCAGCCGAGAGTCTCTCGCGTCGTCCCTTTGTGGAGGGATACCCGAGTGGCCAAAGGGAGCAGACTGTAAATCTGCCGGCGTTAGCCTACGGAGGTTCGAATCCTCCTCCCTCCACCAGAGACTGCCTCGGCGGCGGACATCCGAAAGACGCGGGAGTAGCTCAGTTGGTAGAGCATCAGCCTTCCAAGCTGAGGGTCGCCGGTTCGAACCCGGTCTCCCGCTCCATTTCGGACCCGCCCCCGAGACAGACTCTCTCGCCTACGTAGCTCAGCGGTAGAGCACTTCCTTGGTAAGGAAGAGGTCACCGGTTCAAGTCCGGTCGTAGGCTCCAAACGCTGTCGCTAGATGGCAACGAAGCTTGAGAACTCGTCTCGAATGGTTCGAAGACGAATCGGATTGAACGAAGGGCTTTACCCCCTCAATTTCTTACAAAACTTCCCGCGAGAGCGGGATCACGACTCCGCTTGGAGGCACCAAAATGNCGAAGGAAAAGTTCGTACGAACCAAGCCGCACGTGAACGTGGGTACCATCGGACACGTGGACCACGGTAAGACCACGCTCACCGCGGCTATCACGAAGATCATGGCACTGGCTGGACAGGCTGAGTTCCAGGCGTTCGATGCAATCGACAACGCTCCCGAGGAGCGCCAGCGCGGCATCACCATCTCGACCGCACACGTCGAGTATGAGTCTACGGAGCGTCACTACGCTCACGTCGATTGCCCCGGACACGCTGACTATGTGAAGAACATGATCACGGGAGCCGCCCAGATGGACGGCGCTATCCTCGTGGTGAGCGCGGCCGATGGCCCGATGCCCCAGACGCGCGAGCACATCCTGCTCGGTCGTCAGGTTGGTGTTCCGTACATCGTCGTGTTCCTCAACAAGGTGGACATGGTCGATGACGAGGAGCTCCTTGAGCTCGTCGACATGGAGGTCCGTGAGCTGCTCGACAAGTACGAGTACCCCGGCGATGACACGCCCGTCATCCAGGGCTCGGCGCTCAAGGCGCTCGAGTGTGACTCGGCCGACGCTCCGGCGGCAGCGCCGATCCACGAGCTGGTCGCGGCGCTCGACTCCTACATCCCGCTCCCCGAGCGTGACGTGGATCGTGACTTCCTCATGCCCATCGAGGACGTGTTCTCGATCTCGGGTCGTGGAACCGTGGTCACCGGTCGTGTCGAGAGCGGCGTGATTCACGTTGGCGACGAGATCGAGATCGTGGGCATCCGCGAGAGCTCCAAGACGACCTGCACGGGCGTCGAGATGTTCCGCAAGCTCCTCGATCAGGGACAGGCTGGCGACAACTGCGGCGTTCTCCTTCGCGGAATCAAGAAGGACGAGGTCGAGCGCGGTCAGGTTCTCTGCAAGCCNGGCTCGATCANGCCNCACACGAAGTTCNANGCNGNNGCNTACATCCTNACNAAGGANGAGGGTGGNCGNCANACNCCNTTCTTCCANNNACTACCGCCCGCAGTTCTACTTCCGCACCACCGACGTGACCGGCGCAGTGACCCTGCCGGCGGGCACCGAGATGGTGATGCCTGGTGACAACATCACCATGGACGTGGAGCTCATTCAGCCTATCGCTATGGACCAGGGACTGCGCTTCGCGATTCGCGAGGGTGGTCGTACGGTCGGCGCTGGCGTCGTGGAAGAGATCCAGAGCTAAGCTCCCGATTTGGGAAGCCATCTACGCTGGGCCGAGCGCACGCGTGCGCTCGGCCCAGTCGTATGAAGAAAAGAGTGAGGTCGAGTTATGGCAAAGAAGGGAAACCGCGTCATCGTGACGCTCGAGTGCACAGAGGCCCGAGAGATCGGTGCCTCCCCGAGCCGATACACGACAACGAAGAATAAGAAGACGACTCCCGCACGGATCGAGTTGAAGAAGTACAACCCCTTTCTTCGACGCCACACGATTCATCGCGAGTTGAAGTAGATCGGGTGACGCGAGTCCTCGTCGTTCGCGAGTCTCGCCACCCCGCTGCTTTTGCCTTGACACTCCTTCGGCCGGCCACGTATATCGTCCCGCCCGTTGGCACGAACCTTGCTCGTGACGCGGGAACGATAGTGTCAGGCCGCAGAGAGAAAATTCAGGGTCAGTAGCTCGAATTGGTAGAGCGCCGGACTCCAAATCCGGATGTTGGGGGTTCGAGTCCCTCCTGGCCTGCCACACACCGACGGCGCAGCCGTTAATTCAATCACCAACCAGGTAGAGTAGTTCACAAACCATGGGTGTCGCACGCTACGTCAACATGGCTTTTATCGGCACGGGCCTCCTCGCATATGTGGTCCTCTCCGAGCTTTTTGCCTGGACGCTGATGTTTTTTGGCTCAGCGGCCAATAGCCAGGTCATCGGTCACAACTTCCGAGTTGCAGAGCTGATTGGACTCCTGGTGGCCGCTGGCCTCGTCGTATGGCTCAAGCGAGATGAGCGCGTCTCGACCTTCGCAATGGAGGTCGGCAATGAGCTCTCGAAGGTCACCTGGCCCACCTGGCCAGAGACCAAGCTGGGCACCATCGTGGTGATGATCACGACGATCATTATCGCGATGATCCTTGGAACCTTTGACTACCTGTGGGCGGCAGTGACGTCCCTGATCTACGACGTGTAGAGCAGGTTCCGGGAGGATCGGTGATGAGCATGAAATGGTACGCAGTCGGAACGTTCTCTGGATACGAGAAGCGCGCAAAGCAGCTTCTTGAGGAGAACATCAAGACCCGTAAGCTGGTCGAGCGCTTCGGTGAGGTCCTCGTGCCTACCGAAGAGGTGGTCGAGCTGCGCGGTGGCGCCAAGCGCACGACTGAGCGCAAGCTGATGCCCGGCTACATGTTCGTGCAGATGGAGATGGACTCCGATACCTGGCATGTCGTCAAGGACACGGAGAAGATCATCGGCTTTATCGGTGATGATCGGCATCCCAAGCCCATCAGCGAGCGCGAGATTCGCAAGATCACGGATCGAGGCGAGGAGGGCGCTGCCGTCCCCACGACTCGGCAAACTTTCGAGGAAGGCACCAACGTTCGCATCGTCGACGGTCCTTTCCTCAACTTCAGCGGCGTGGTGGAGGAGGTCCTCCCCCAGAAGCAGAAGGTGCGCGTACTCGTCAGCATCTTCGGACGCGCGACGCCGGTGGAGCTGGACTTTATGCAGGTGGAGCGGCTCTAGCCGCCTCCTGAAGCGAGGGCATCATGGCCAAGAAAGAAGTTGGACAGATTAAGCTGCAGGTCGCCGCTGGACAGGCGAACCCGTCGCCTCCCGTGGGACCCGCGCTCGGTCAGCACGGCGTGAACATCATGCAGTTCTGCAAGGAGTTTAACTCCCGTACGCAGAACGACGCTGGGATGATCATCCCCGTGGTGATCACGGTCTACGCAGACCGATCCTTCTCCTTCATCACCAAGACCCCCCCTGCGGCGGTCCTGATCAAGAAGGCGGCCAAGGTCAAGAGCGGTTCGGGCGTCCCGAATCGTGAGAAGGTCGGCAAGATCACCCGTGACCAGGTCCGAGAGATCGCCGAGATCAAGATGCCCGACCTCTACGCGGCCAACATTGACTCAGCCATGCGAACGATCGAGGGCACAGCGCGATCGATGGGCATCGTCGTCCAGGGCTAGTCCCGGGCATTCACACATCGGGTCGGAGGGCGCGCCTTGAGCGAACCCGCATGCACGACCCAGGAGAATCATTATGAGCAAGCGCGGAAAGGCCTACGAGGCCGCAGCAGCGAAAATCGACCGGGACAAGAAGTACTCCCTTACTGAGGCCGTGAGCCTCGTGAAGGGCAACCACAGCGCGAAGTTCGACGCCACCATTGACCTGGCTGTGCGTCTGGGAGTGAACCCACGCCACGCCGACCAGATGGTCCGTGGCGCGGTCGTTCTGCCTCACGGAACGGGTAAGACCGTCCGCGTCGTCGTGTTCGCCAAGGGCGACAAGGCGAAGGAGGCCGAGGAGGCCGGCGCTGATGTGGTGGGCTCGGACGATCTCGTCGCGCGCATCAAAGAGGGCTGGCTCGACTTCGACAAGGCGATCGCCACCCCTGATATGATGGGACACGTCGGCCGAATCGGTCGCGTTCTGGGACCACGCGGTCTGATGCCGAACCCGAAGACGGGCTCGGTCACGATGAACGTGGCCCAGGCCGTCAGTGACGCCAAGGCCGGTAAGGTCGACTTTCGCGTCGAGAAGGCCGGGATTGTCCACGCAGGTGTGGGCAAGGTGTCGTTCTCCGAAGAGCAGCTCGTCGAGAACATCCGCACGTTGGTCGACCAGCTCATCAAGCTGAAGCCGTCCAGCGCTAAGGGCATCTACGTCAAGAGCGTCGCGCTCTCGTCGACGATGGGCCCCGGTATCAAGATTTCAGCCTCCTCCGCTTCTGGCGAAGGGGCTTAACCAGTCGTACGAGAGCGACCGTGAGGTCGGTCTCGGACACCGCGGCGGGCGGTACCCGCCAACATCGTCGGAGGCAACTTCGACACTGTGTGCCAGGTCCGAATTCGGTCGCTGGCCGTCTATGAAGTAGGAGCGCGAGCTTAATCCCATCTTCGGATGGATCCTGCGGAGGCGACCAAGCGCTTCGGAACGGACCCCCGATTCCCTGGCTCTAAACGTCCCCTTGGAAGACCCGTCTTCCCGGTTGGTGACAAGAACTAACGACCCGGCACGTTTTTTGGGCAGCTCATCTCGATGCCCTGCATCGAAAGGAGATTTCATGAACCGGATGGAAAAGACGCAAGAGGTTGAAGACCTCAAGGTCCTCTTCGGGGATGCCCAGTTGACCGTCCTGACGGAGTACAGCGGACTGGATGTGGCGTCTATGACGGCGCTCCGCCGCACCCTGCGACAGGTCGAAACAGGCTATCGGGTCGTCAAGAACACCCTCGCTCGCCTGGCTACCGCCGATACGGACAACGAAGTGCTTCATCCGCACTTCACGGGTCCTCTCGGCGTCGCCTTCGCGAACGAGGACCCGGCAGCGGCCGCTAAGGCCCTGACGGAGTTCGCCAAGGACCACGACGAGTTCAACATCCGAGCGGGTGTGCTGAGCGGAGGCAAGCTCCTTGAAGTCAAGGAGATTGAGGCTCTCGCGAAGCTCCCCGGTAAGGATCAGTTGCGGGCNATGCTCCTCGGAGCGCTCTCTGGAGCACCGCGGCAATTCGTCACCGTTCTTACGGCGCCCTCGCGCGATTTCGTTGGAGTGCTCGCAGCACGACAACGGCAACTGGAAGAGGCCAGCTGAGCCGCTGGACTTTCCCCTCTCTCTTCGGAGAGCCAACAACACACGGACCCATTCAAGGTCCAAATCAGGAGAATCAAAATGGCTGACATCAGCATGGATCAAGTTAAGGATTATCTCGGTAACCTCACCGTCCTCGAGCTCTCCGAGCTCGTGAAGACCCTCGAGGAGGAGTGGGGCGTCAGCGCCGCCGCTCCCGTCGCTGCGGTCGCGATGGCTCCGGGTGCGGGCGGCGGAGACGCCGGCGCTGCCGCGGAGGAGCAGACCGAGTTTGACGTCATGCTCATCGCCGCTGGCGACAAGAAGATCCAGGTCATCAAGGCGGTCCGCGAGATCACCGGCCTGGGCCTCAAGGACGCCAAGGAGATGGTCGACAACGCCCCGAAGGCGATCAAGGAGGCCGTCTCCAAGGAGGAGGCCGCCGAGATCCAGGGCAAGATCGAGGAAGCCGGCGGAAGCGTCGAGCTGAAGTAGATGATGAATGCGCTGCAGAGGGTCTCCGGACCCTCTGCGGCGTCGTTCGTTCATTCCGAATGGGGTGGGGTGCGCCGAAGCGCGCCGCGCCTTTTGAGGGTTCATGGCACTCCGCCTGAATCCGAGCCCAACGCACGAATCGGGAGGAGCTACCGTGGGTGCGCGCACGCTCAGGGACCTTAGAGTCCGCAAGAACTTTGGTAAGATTCAGCAGATCATCGAGATCCCTGATCTGATCAATATCCAGAAGAACTCCTATGATAAGTTCCTGCAGTCCGAGATCACNCCAGAGAAGCGTGAGGACGTAGGCCTTCAGGGCATCTTCAAGTCCGTGTTTCCAATCATGGACTTCAATAAGACCGCCCAGCTGGAGTTTGTCTCATACAACCTTGAGACGCCCAAGTACGACGTGGATGAGTGCCGCCAGCGCGGCATGACGTTCTCCGCGCCGGTGAAGGTCGCGATTCGCCTCGTGACCTGGGACGTCGACGAAGCGGGCAATCAGTCCGTGCGAGACATGAAGGAGCAGGAGGTCTACTTCGGGGANATCCCGTTGATGACCGAGAACGGCACCTTCATCGTGAACGGTACCGAGCGCGTGATCGTATCGCAGCTCCACCGCTCGCCGGGTGTCTTCTTCGACCATGACAAGGGCAAGACCCACTCGTCCGGTAAGCTCCTTTATTCCGCTCGAGTGATCCCCTACCGAGGCTCCTGGATCGACTTTGAGTTCGATCCCAAGGACATCCTCCATGTTCGCATCGATCGGCGGCGCAAGATGCCGGCGACGATCCTCTTGCGCGCCCTCGACTACACGGCCGAGGAGCTGCTGCGCGAGTATTACGACTCGGAAGTGATCCGCCAGGACAAGAAGGGCGGCTTCTCACGGACGATCAACTACGACCTCCTGCAAGGCCAGAAGGTGGAGAACGACGTTCTTCATCCCAAGACCGGCGCCGTGGTGGTGAAGAAGGGCAAGAAGCTCGGACGCGCCAACATTCGTCGCATGCAAGAGGCGGGCGTCTCCGAGCTGGAGATGGCCGAGGTCGAGCTCCTGGGCAAGGTCTTCGCTCAAGACGTGATCAACATGGAGACCGGNGAGGTCCTCTTCGATTGCAACGACGAGATCACCGAGGAGATCCTCGAGCAGATCAAGGAGTTGAAGATCGAGGAGGTCGAGGTCCTCTTCATCGATCCTCTGATGGCGGGCCCGTTCCTTCGGGACACCCTGAAGCTGGACAAGGTCACCAACGCTGACGAGGCGATCCTCGAGATCTACCGTCGTCTGCGACCCGGTGATCCCTCGACCGTCCAGCAGGCTCGCACCTACTTCAACAACCTGTTCTTCAACCCGAGCCGCTACGACCTCTCGGACGTGGGCCGCGTGAAGCTGAACCACAAGCTCCACGGCGAGAACGTCATCGAGGACCACGTCCTCACGAAGGCGGACATCGTCGAGGCGGTTCGCTACCTCATCGAGCTCAAGAACGGTAAGGGCGACTTCACGACCGACGACATCGATCACCTGGGCAACCGGCGTGTGCGAGCGGTCGGTGAGCTCATGGAGAACCAGTACCGCATCGGACTCGTGCGAATGGAGCGCGCCATTAAGGAGCGCATGTCCATGTCGCAGGAGCTCGAGACGCTCATGCCTCATGATCTGATCAACGCCAAGCCGGTCAGCGCAGTGGTCAAGGAGTACTTCGGGTCTTCGCAGCTGAGCCAGTTCATGGATCAGACGAACCCGCTCTCCGAGGTCACCCACAAGCGTCGTCTCTCGGCGCTTGGGCCAGGCGGCCTCACCCGCGATCGCGCGGGCTTCGAGGTGCGCGACGTGCACACGACTCACTTCGGTCGTGTCTGCCCGATCGAGACCCCTGAGGGTCCGAACATCGGTCTGATCGCCTCCCTGGCGACCTACGCCCGCGTGAATCGTCTTGGNTTCATTGAGACGCCGTATCGGACGGTTCAAGAGGGTCGAGTCACCGGCCAGGTGATGTACTACTCCGCCCTTGAGGAGGAGAACCACAACATCGCTCAGGCGAACGCGACCATCGATCAGAAGGGTAACTTCCTCGACGGCGTGGTCAGCGCNCGCGTGAAGGGTGAGTTCCAGATGGTGGACCCGACCGAGGTCACCCTGATGGACGTGAGCCCGAATCAGCTGGTCTCGGTCGCGGCCTCGCTCGTTCCGTTCCTCCAGAACGACGATGCGAACCGCGCGCTGATGGGCGCGAACATGATGCGCCAGGCCGTACCCTTGCTCCGAACGAGCGCTCCCCTTGTGGGCACGCACCTCGAGCACGTGGTGGCGGCAGACTCGGGTGTGACGGCCGTGGCCAAGCACGACGGTGTCATTGAGTCCGTTGACGCGGGACGAATCGTGATTCGACCTGACGCGATGGAGACAGACATCCACGCGAAGCCCGACATCTACAACCTGGTGAAGTACCAGCGGTCCAACCAGAACACCTGCATCAACCAGAAGCCCATCGTGGTGAAGGGTGATCGGGTGAAGAAGGGAGACGTGGTCGCCGACGGGCCCGCTACGGAGCTCGGCGAGATGGCGCTCGGCCGTAACGTCGTCGTGGCGTTCATGCCCTGGGGCGGATACAACTTCGAGGACTCCATCCTCATCAGCGAGCGCGTGGTCAAGGAGGATCTCTACACCTCCCTGCACATCGAGGAGTTCGAGTGCACGGCACGCGACACGAAGCTCGGTAAAGAGGAGATCACCCGGGACATTCCCAACGTGGGTGATGAGGCGATGGCCCATCTCGACGACGCGGGCATCGTTCGCATCGGCGCCGAGGTGAAGACCGGAGACATCCTCGTCGGAAAGATCACGCCGAAGGGNGAGACCCAGCTNTCTCCTGAGGAGAAGCTGCTCCGCGCCATCTTCGGTGAGAAGGCCGGCGACGTCCGAGACACCTCGCTTCGCGTCCCCCCGGGCGTGAAGGGCACGGTGATCAACGCTCGTATCTTCAGCCGNAAGGGTGTGGATAAGGACTCTCGTACGCTTCAGATTGAGGCAGACGAGGAGGCATCGCTTCGCAAGGATCAGGCCGATGAGGTCATGATCATGCGTCGAGCCGCCTACAGCCGCATCGCCAAGCTCCTCGACGGGAACACCACCGCCGGNAAGCTCATCGACGATGACGGCAAGGTGCTGATCGCCAAGGGCGCCAAGATCGATGATTCGGTCCTCGCGGGCGTCCCGCAGAAGTACTGGGGCGACATCCGCGTCACCTCCGGCGAAGAGATCACGGCCACCATCGAGAAGATTGTGACCGATCTCGAGGAGTCGATCGCGGGCGTCGACAAGCACTTCGACGACAAGATCGAGCGCCTCAAGAAGGGCGATGAGCTCCCGCCGGGCGTGATCAAGATGGTGAAGGTCTACCTCGCCATTAAGCGGAAGCTGCAGGTGGGCGACAAGATGGCCGGCCGTCACGGCAACAAGGGCGTCATCTCGCGCATCCTGCCCGAGGAGGACCTCCCCTACCTGCCCGACGGCACGCCGGTCGACGTCGTTCTCAACCCCCTCGGCGTTCCCAGTCGTATGAACGTGGGCCAGATCCTCGAGGTGCACCTCGGCTGGGCCGCGAAGGGCCTCGGTGACTCCATCGCGCAGATGGCGGAGGAGCTGGCCAAGCCCGACGCCATGCGCAAGCGGATCGCCGATATCTACGACGACGAGATCTCCAAGAAGACCGTGAAGGGCCTCTCGGATGACGACGTCATTCGTCTCGCCAAGATGCTCAAGGGCGGCGTCCACGTGTCGACGCCCGTCTTCGACGGCGCGTCCGAGGATGAGATTCGCGATCTGCTGGTGAAGGCTGGCTACGAGCGCAGCGGGCAGACGATCTTGTTCGATGGTCGCACGGGTGAGGCGTTCGATGAGGACGTCACCGTCGGCGTGATGTACGTGCTCAAGCTGCACCACCTCGTCGATGACAAGATCCACGCGCGGAGCATCGGGCCCTACTCGCTCGTCACGCAGCAGCCCCTGGGCGGTAAAGCTCAGTTCGGCGGCCAGCGTCTCGGTGAGATGGAGGTCTGGGCTATGGAGGCTTACGGAGCCGCGTTTGGCCTGCAGGAGTTCCTGACGGTCAAGAGCGACGATGTCGTCGGCCGAACCCGGATCTACGAGGCCATCGTCAAGGGTGAGCACATCCTTGAGCCCGGTCTGCCTGAATCGTTTAACGTACTCGTCAAGGAACTCAAGGCGCTCGCCCTCGATGTCGAGCTCCTCGAGGCTTAGGCCTCTTTCCCCTTCGTGGAGGAATACCTGTGAGAGACTTCTTCAATTTTTATGAGAAGCCCAAGGATCCGCTCAGCTTTCAGTCTGTTCGGATCGGCCTCGCCTCGCCCAAGAAGATCCTTGAGTGGTCATTCGGTGAGGTGAAGAAGCCGGAGACGATCAACTATCGTACCTTCAAGCCTGAGCGAGATGGCCTCTTCTGCGCCAAGATCTTCGGGCCCGTGAAGGACTACGAGTGCAACTGCGGCAAGTACAAGCGCATGAAGCACCGCGGGATCGTCTGCGAGAAGTGCGGCGTTGAGGTGATCCAGGCGAAGGTCCGCCGAGACCGTCTTGGCCACATCAACCTGGCCACGCCTGTCGCGCACATCTGGTTCCTCAAGAGCCTTCCTTCGCGCATCGGGAACATCCTCGACATCTCTCTGAAGGATCTGGAGCGCGTGCTTTACTGCGTCGCGCACATCGTCCTCGACCCGGGTGAGACCGAGCTCGAAATCGGCGAGGTCATCAGCGAGGATCGATACGAGGAGCTCCTCGACGAGTTCGGTGAGGAGGCCATCGAGGTCGGCATGGGCGCCGAGGCGATTCGTGAGCTCCTCGAGAGCCTCGACGTGGACGCCCTGTCCGCCGAGCTGCGCGCCGCCATGAAGGAGGCCCGCTCCGAGGCCAAGCGCAAGAAGATCGCCAAGCGACTGAAGGTGATCGACGCCTTCCGTGATTCGGGCAACGAGCCCTCTTGGATGGTGCTCACGATCATCCCCGTCCTGCCGCCGGACCTCCGTCCGCTGGTCCCCCTCGACGGTGGACGCTTCGCCACGAGCGACCTGAACGATCTCTACCGTCGCGTGATCAACCGCAACAACCGCCTCAAGCGTCTCCTGGAGCTCAACGCCCCAGAGATCATCATTCGTAACGAGAAGCGAATGTTGCAGGAGGCGGTGGATGCCCTGTTCGACAACGGTCGTCGAGGCAAGACGATCACTGGACCCAACAAGCGCCCGCTGAAGTCCCTCTCGGACCTTCTCAAGGGCAAGCAGGGCCGCTTCCGACAGAACCTGCTCGGAAAGCGCGTCGACTACTCCGGCCGATCTGTGATCGTCGTGGGACCCGAGCTCAAGCTCCACCAGTGCGGTCTCCCGAAGAAGATGGCCCTCGAGCTGTTCAAGCCGTTCATCTACAACAAGCTTGAGGAGCGCGGCTACGTCACCACGATCAAGAGCGCCAAGAAGCTCGTGGAGAAGGAGAAGTCGGAGGTCTGGGATATCCTCGACGAGGTGATCCGCGAGCATCCCGTGCTCCTGAACCGCGCCCCGACCCTTCACCGTCTGGGTATCCAGGCGTTCGAGCCGGTCCTGGTTGAGGGCAAGGCCATCAAGATTCACCCGCTCGTCTGCACCGCCTTCAACGCGGACTTCGATGGTGACCAGATGGCGGTCCACGTGCCGCTCTCGATCGAGGCTCAGATGGAGGCTCGCGTGCTCATGATGAGCACGAACAACATCCTCTCTCCCGCCTTCGGTAAGCCGGTCATCAACCCGACGCAGGACATCGTCCTCGGTCTGTACTACATGACCCGACCCCGCGAGTTCGCGCAGGGCGAGGGCAAGCTGTTCTCGAGCCCTGAGGAGGTTCGTCTGGCCTATGAGGGCGGCGTCGTCGCGCTTCAGGCCCAGATCCGCTGCCGTATCCAGGGTCAGGTCTACGAGACCACCGTCGGTCGCTGCCTGCTCACCGAGATCGTCCCGAACGCCATCACGTTCGATGCGTACAACAGAACCCTCGGCAAGAAGGAGGTCGGCAACCTGATCGACACCTGCTTCCGACAGGTCGGTACCAAGGACACCGTGCTCCTCGCCGACGCTCTGCGCACCTGGGGTTACGAGTACTCGACGCGCTCGGGCTCCTCGATCTCCATCGAGGATCTCCGCATCCCGGACGCCAAGGCCGTCATGCTTGAGAAGGCCTCCAAGGAGGTCGGTGAGATCGACTCCTCGTACCGCGAGGGTCTGATCACCTACGGCGAGCGCTACAACAAGGTCATCGACATCTGGGCGGCCGCCAGCGAGAGCATCGCCGAGGCGATGATGGTCGGCATTCAGGAGGAGTCGGTGGAGAGCGCCGATGGGAAGGAGACGCGTAAGCAGCCCTCCTTCAACTCCATCTTCATGATGGCCGACTCGGGTGCTCGTGGCTCCGCTCAGCAGATCCGTCAGCTGGCCGGAATGCGTGGCCTGATGGCCAAGCCGTCAGGCGAGATCATCGAGACGCCGATCACGGCGAACTTCCGCGAGGGCCTCTCGGTTCTCCAGTACTTCATCTCTACGCACGGCGCCCGTAAGGGTCTCGCGGATACGGCGCTCAAGACCGCCAACTCCGGTTACCTGACCCGTCGACTCGTCGACGTGGCCAACGACTGCGTGATCTGCGAAGAGGACTGCGGAACGCTCGACGGCGTGACGGCGATGCCGCTCGTCGAGGGTGGCGAGGTCATCGAGCCCCTGCGTGATCGAATCCTCGGTCGTGTGGCTCTCGACGACGTGATCGACCCCTACTCGGGTGAGGTCCTCGTTCGTGCCAACGAGCAGATCGACGAGGCCAAGATGGACCTCATCGACAACGCTGGTATCGACCGGGTCGACATCCGTAGCCCGCTGACCTGCCGCAGCCGCGGTGGCGTCTGCATCCTGTGCTACGGCCGTGACCTGGCCCGCGGCCACATGACGAACATCGGTGAGGCCGTCGGCGTCATCGCTGCCCAGTCAATCGGTGAGCCGGGAACCCAGCTGACCATGCGTACCTTCCACGTGGGTGGCGCCGCACGCGCCCGCTCTGAGCAGTCCACGCTTGAGGTCCGCAACACCGGTAAGGTGGCCTTCCGCAACCTGAACTTCGTGGAGAAGACGGACGGCTCGCTCGTGGTCATGAACCGCAACGCAGAGCTGGTCGTTGTCGACGACAAGGGTCGTGAGAAGGAGCGCTATGCGGTCGTCTACGGCGCTCGTCTGACCGTTCGAGACGGCGACGCCGTGGAGAAGAGCCAGACCATCGCCGAGTGGGACCCGTGGGCCGTGCCCATCGTCACCGAGCACGCCGGTACGGTGCGCTACGGAGATCTGATCGAGGGCAAGACGGTCAACGAAGAGGTCGACGAGGTCACTGGTCTCTCCCGTAAGGTGGTCACGGAGACCAAGGGAGAGCTTCGCCCCTACATCGAGATTCTCGACGCGAAGGGCAAGCCCGTCACCGTAGAGATCGCAGGCAAAGAGTCCGCGATTCGGTACCTCCTCCCCGTCGGCGCCAACATCACGGTGACCGACAAGGACGGCGTCCAGGCTGGTGACATCCTCGCAAAGATCCCTCGCGAGACCACCAAGACCAAGGACATCACCGGTGGTCTTCCCCGCGTGGCCGAGCTCTTCGAGGCGCGTAAGCCGAAGGAGATCGCGGTCATCACCGAGATCGACGGCGTCGTCTCGTTCGGTAAGGACACCAAGGGCAAGCGTAAGGTGATCGTGACGCCCGAGGTCGGCGACGCGGCTGAGTACCTGATCCCGAAGTCCAAGCACATCTCGGTTCACGAGGGCGACTACGTCCGAAGTGGCGAGGCGCTGATGGACGGATCGCCGAACCCCCACGACATCCTGCGCGTGAAGGGTGAGAAGGCGCTCTCGAACTACCTGGTGGACGAGATCCAGGAGGTCTACCGACTTCAGGGTGTGCGTATCAACGATAAGCACATCGAGGTGATCGTCCGTCAGATGCTGCGCTGGCTCCGTATCGTCGATGTGGGGGACACCGAGTTCCTCGTCAACGAGCAGGTGGAGCGCTGGCGATTCGAGGATGAGAACGCTCGCGTTCTGGCGCGTGGCGGCGAGCCCGCCCAGGGTGAGCCGATCATGCTCGGGATCACCAAGGCGAGTCTCTCGACCGACAGCTTCATCTCCGCGTCTTCTTTCCAGGAGACCACCAAGGTGCTCACCGAGGCCGCGATCAGCGGCAAGATCGATCACCTCCGTGGCCTCAAGGAGAACGTGGTTATGGGACGCCTGATCCCTGCCGGTACAGGAGTTCCGGTTTACAAGGAGCTCGGTCTGCGCTTCGACGCAGACGCCGAGAGAGCCGACTTCATTCGGGAGCGCACCGGGGCCTAAGGGAGGGGGTCACGAGACACTCTCGTGACTTCACCCTTGACTTGGAGCGTCCGACCCCTACAATCCGCGCCTCTCCAGAATCCTCAGGATTCGCCGCTTCGGCGGAGAGGCAGACAAGAGAACGAGACGGAAACCAACGATGCCGACCATCAACCAGCTGATTCGCCGAGGCCGCAAGGCCCCGCGCAAGAAGACGACCGCGCCGGCGCTCATGAGCTGCCCGCAGCGGCGAGGCGTGTGCGTTCGCGTGTACACCTCGACCCCCAAGAAGCCGAACTCCGCGCTCCGTAAGATCGCGCGTGTTCGTCTCACCAACGGGATGGAGGTCACCTCCTACATCCCCGGCGAGGGGCACAACCTGCAGGAGCACTCCCTGGTGCTCATTCGTGGCGGCCGTGTGAAGGATCTTCCGGGCGTTCGCTACCACATCATCCGGGGCACCCTCGA
>PAMG01000010.1 GCA_002707245.1 Flavobacteriales bacterium | reverse complement strand
GTTCATTTCTTGTTTAAAAAAATAAGTGGTATAAAGTGGTATAAAGTGGTAGTAAATGACTAATTTTAGGGCTTATAATTAGTTTTTGTGGTAAAATGAATATGCACTTAATTGGAGTTTATGAATGTAAATTGGATGCAAAAAGCCGTCTGATGCTACCTAAGGCATTTAAGAAGCAGCTTTTATCATCTCTAAACTCACCTTTTATATTAAAAAGAAGTGTGTTTCATAAGTGTTTAGAATTATTTCCGATGGATGAGTGGAATAAGGTTGTGTTAGATATTAATAAGTTGAATCGATTTGTGAAAAAGAATAATGATTTTATTAGAATGTTTACTGCAGGGGTTAAGGTTGTAGATTTAGATGTAACAGGAAGATTGCTGATCCCGAAAGATCTTCAGTCATATGCTAGTATAGAAAAAACAGTTGTTTTATCTAGTTCTGCAAATATGATTGAAATATGGGATAAGAACTCCTATGAATCTATAATAAATAATGATGCTGTAGATTTTGCTTCACTTGCAGAGGATGTAATGGGGTCACAAGAGTTTAATAATGAATGAATTTCATGAGCCTGTTCTGCTGAATGATTCAATCACAGGTTTAAATATAAGGCCAAATGGAGTTTATGTTGATTTGACATTTGGCGGTGGTGGTCATTCAAAAGAAATTTTTAAAAACTTGACCGACGGATATTTAATTGCATTTGACCAGGATCAAGAAGCTTTAAAAAACGGAAAATTAAATAGTAACAGATTTATAATGATAAATAAAAACTTTAGTCATTTGCAAACGGAATTACAGCGACTTAATTTTTTAAATGTCGATGGTATAATAGCGGATTTAGGAGTTTCTTCATATCAATTTAGTGATAATAATAGAGGGTTCTCATTAAAATATAATTCTGTAATTGATATGCGAATGGATAAAAACTCAAAGAAAGATGGTGTATTTGTGCTAAATAAATATAATCGGCAAGAATTGAATCGGATTTTTAAAGAACATGCCGATTTTAAAAACCCGATGTTCATTGTTGACGCAATAATTAATTATCGTAAAAAAAAGATCATTAATACAACTTTTGATTTTAAAAATATATTTAAAAATTTCATTCCGGAACAATTTGAAAATAAATTTTTTGCTCGTCTTTTTCAATCCATTCGAATAGAAGTTAATAATGAAATTAATGTTTTAAAATCTATGCTGAATCAAGCGCAAGAAGTTCTTTCTCCAAAAGGTCGACTTGTGGTGATTTCATATCATTCTATAGAAGACAAAATTGTTAAAAGTTTTATGAAATATGGGAATTTTTTGAATTCTCAAGACAAGGACTTTTTTGGAAATAAACAATCGCCATTTCAAGTGGTTACTAAAAAACCCATTGTTCCAAGTGATATGGAGATTAAGTTAAATAATAAATCTAGGAGTGCAAAACTTAGAATTTGCGAAAAGCTATAGTCTTATGAGTTTTAAAAAAATATTAAATATTGAAAATTTAAAAAACACAGATTTTTTTAATATTAGGAGATTCATTGTTGTCTTTACTATTTATTCACTCATTAGTATTTGGTTGGCAAATTCAGTTGCAAATAAGGATAAAGAATTAATGGAGTTATCTCAAGAAGTCAAAATTTTAAAATCAGAATATGTGGCAACAAAAACTATTTTGATGAGTGAAAGTAAGCGTTCTTATTTGTTGCAAAAAGCTGAAGTTTTTGGTTTTTTTTTATCACCAAAGCCATTAACAACTATACATTTTTATGACGAGAATTAAACATTCATTACGATTAACATTTGTAACTCTTTTTATTATTGGGTTTTCGGTAGCTATTGTTATTAGTATACTAAAAATCATCAATGCGAAAGAATATTCAGAGATTGCTCACTTAAAAACAGCAATTATACCAGCTGAAAGGGGTAATATATACACTTATAATTATAAACTATTAGCTGTCACTTCATTGAGATATGAATTAAGATATGACGGCACATATTTAGATGCTAGTCAAAATGATTTAGAAGAATTAGCATTTGATTTAGCAAGAATATTTCAAAATAAATCTAAAAAAGAGTATTTAATTGATTTAAATAATGCAGAGAATAAAAAATATTTTTTATTAAAACGAGATGCTTCTTTGGATGAGGTCGAAAAAATAAAAGAGATCAATTTTTACCAAAAGCCTTTAAAAGGCGGCTTACTTATTGAGGAGTATTCCAGTAGGAAAAAACCAAATTCTAATTCAGCGGCAAGGACTATTGGTGATCTGCGTAATGATAATACACCAAAATATGGATTAGAATATAGCTATAATTCAGAATTAATGGGTAAAGATGGCAAATCAATTGTTCTTCGTGAGCCGGGCGTAAATAGAATAATTGATAATTCAAACAATATTGATCCAGAATCAGGAAAAGATTTAATAACGACTCTCGAACTAGATTATCAAGATATATTGGAAAAATCATTATTACGTCAATTAGAAAAACATGATGCGGATTTCGGTACAGCTATTTTAATGTCAGTTAAAACGGGTCAAATTAAGGCTATTACCAATCTTAAAAAAACAGAAAAAGGAACTTATGCAGATATAGAAAATTTCGCTGTTACTAGGCAAATAGAGCCTGGTTCAACTTTCAAAATGGCTTCCATCATGAGCTATCTAGAAGATTATAATGGCAATATACATGACACGATTGATTGTAAAAATGGAACATATAAGTTTAAAGGTGCGAAAATCGCAACGATTGATCATGAAAAGTTAGGTCGAGTGTCGCTTAAAGAAGCTTTTGCTCACTCTTCCAATATTGGGATTGCTAGGTTAATAACAAAATATTATAAGAAAAATCCTGAACTATTTGTAAATAGATTATATAATTTTGGCCTTGGTGATAAGTCTAAAATTGATTTAATTGGAGCACCAAAACCTGACATTAAATTTCCTTCTGATGAATCATGGTCAGGTGTCTCACTTCCTTGGATGTCCTATGGTTATGAATTACGATTAACACCGTTAGACATATTAACTTTTTATAATACAGTTGCAAACAATGGGTATTCAGTAAATCCACATTTAGGCCATTTGTTACGCACAGGTAGTAACTTGATTGAGATTTCAAGAGATGAAATGACACATACTATTTGTTCAGAATCTACAATTAAAAAAATCCAATTATTATTAAGAGAAGTTGTCTTAACTGGAACAGGTAAAGAATTAAATAATTTACCCTTTTCAGTTTCTGGTAAAACGGGTACTAGTGTTAAAAATTATGGGAACAAAAACAAACATAAAGAGTATCAGGCTTCATTTGTTGGCTTTTTCCCCTCAGAATCACCACAATATAGTTGTATTGTTTTAATTGATAATCCTAATCCAAAAATTGGCTTTTATGGATCTCAGGTCGCTCTACCAGCTTTTAAAGAAATAGCACATAATATATATATAAAAGATGGTTTACAATGGGATGGAACTCATGTAGAAAGAAGAAATTTAGTTAACAATTCGTTAAAGGATTTATTAGATAATTACGATAATAAATTTCCAGCAGTAAATAATCATGAACATTATCCTTCTGTAGTTGGAATGCATGTTAGAGATGCAATTTGTGTTTTAGAAAATGCTGGCTATGAAGTCATTGTAAAAGGCAGCATTGGTACAGTTAAAAATCAATATCCTAAGGCAAACAGCAAGGTGAAAAGGGATTTAGCAATAACACTATTTATTTAATGAAATTATTAAAACAATTATTATTTGAATTAGAGTATGACAAAATCATTGGTGATGTTGATGTGAAAATTCAAAGTATTCATTTCAATTCCCGTGAAGTTGTAAAATCATCTTTGTTTGTTGCTAATAAAGGTGTGAAAAATGATGGACATGATTATATTATGGCTGCAATATCTGCTGGTGCATCTGTAGTTGTTTGTGAAAAATTACCGTTAAAAATAGTCCCTGAAATCACTTATGTAAAGGTAAGTGATAGTTCATATGCTTTAGCTATTATTGCATCCAATTTTTTCGGTAACCCATCACGCAAGATCAAATTAGTTGGTGTAACTGGAACTAATGGTAAAACATCAACAGTATATTATTTAACCTCGTTATTTGAAAAATTATATTTTCCAGATAGATCCTACCCGGAAAATTATCTTGGTCTCGTTGGCATGATTTCTACTATTGAGAATCAAGTTAATAACAAGAGATTTCCAAGTACTCATACTACACCAGATGCAATTACAATAAATCAACTATTGTCTGATATGGTAGATACTGGTTGCGAGTATTGTTTTATGGAAGTCAGTTCACATGCTATTTCTCAAAAACGTATATCAGGCTTAGATTTTGATATTGCTGTATTTACTAATATAAGTAGAGATCATCTTGATTATCATGGAACTTTCGAAAATTATCTTAATACAAAGAAATCTTTCTTTGATCAACTATCTCCAAAAGCAAAAGCCATAGTGAATATTGATGATCCGGACGGGTGTGAGATTGCAAGGGATTCTCAAGCACAAAATATCCCCTATGGTCAAAGACTGGCTTCTTTGTATTATGGAACAATTATTAGAAGTAGTGTTGATGGACTTTGTATAGGTTTCGATGGACTTTGGGAAGATAAAGGTGGGCTTGAAGAAATTACAATGAATACAGATTTAGTCGGAGATTTTAATCTATATAATTTATTGGCAACTTTTGCAGTAGCATGTGAATTGGGTATTCATGAAAAAAATCGTCTTGCATCACCTGTCACAAGACATTCAATTTTAGAGGCTTTAGGTACTGTTCCACAGGTGCCCGGTCGCTTTAATGTGTTAAAAGGAAAGGATGGCGTTTTTGGTATTGTAGATTACGCGCATACACCTGATGCATTATCAAAGGTTATTACTTCAATAGGAAAATTTTGTGATGTTGAAAAAGACTTAGTCATAGTGGTAGGTTGTGGTGGAAATCGTGATGCTGGTAAAAGGTCCATAATGGCTAAAATAGCTGCCGAAAACAGTAGGTTATCAATTTTCACATCTGATAATCCTAGGTTTGAAAATCCTGAATCTATTCTGGATGATATGTGCTCGGATTTAGGAAGCGATTTAGCTCAAAAGATTAAACGAATTACTAATAGAGAAGATGCAATTCGCATGGCTGTTGAATCAGCATCAAAAGGTGAAATTATACTTATAGCCGGAAAAGGTCACGAGAATTATCAGGAAATCCNATCTGTTAGACATCCATTTGATGATTTTAAAACTCTTAAAAAAATATTAAAAATCTAAATTATGCTACATTATTTATTTGATTATCTCTACGTTTCAGGCATTGATGCAACAGTTCATAATTTATTTAATTATATATCTGTACGGTCAGCATTAGCTATGATTACTTCTTTATTTGTAACAATTTATTTTGGTAAATCAATCATTGCATTTTTATCTAAACAATTGGTGAAAGATGATGTTAGAGATTTAGGTCTTGAGGGTCAAAAAGAAAAGTCTGGCACTCCTACAATGGGGGGAGTAATTATCTTGTTAGGGATATTGATTCCTACTTTTTTGTTCTGTCGGCTTAATAATATATACATCATTATTATGATTATTACTGCTATTTGGATGGCAGTTATTGGCTTTATAGATGACTATATAAAAGTGTTTAAAAATAATAAGAATGGCTTAGCAGGTAGATTTAAAATTCTTGGTCAAGTTTTATTAGGTTTAATAGTTGCAGGTTTTATGTTATTCCATCCAAGTATTGTAATACAGGAAAATATACATCATCAAGATACATATATAGAATATCAAGATAATAGTATAAACTTTGGGAATACAGAAAAATCTTTAAAGACAACTATCCCTTTTGTAAAAAATAATCAGTTTGATTATTCTGACTTAATTACAATTGCATCAAATTACGAGTGGCTATTATTTTTATTATTTGGATTTATTATTGTTTTTATTATTACAGGAGTTTCAAATTCTGCTAATTTGACTGATGGGATTGATGGTTTAGCNACTGGTTCTTGTGCTATTATTGGCGCAACCTTAGGTGTTTTTTGTTATGTTTCTGGGAATATGATCTTTGCGAATTATTTAGATGTAATGTATATCCCAAATATTGCTGAATTAGTAGTTTTTCTTTCTGCATTTGTGGGGTCTTGTGTTGGTTTTTTGTGGTATAATTCGTTTCCAGCTCAAATATTTATGGGTGATACGGGTAGTTTAGCCTTGGGTGGAATTATCGGTGTAGTTGCTATTTTAATAAGAAAAGAATTNCTCTTNCCNATATTTTGCGGCTTGTTTTTTATAGAAAGCNTTTCAGTTATTATTCAGGTTGGATATTTCAAATATACAAAGAGAAAATACGGAGTTGGAAAGCGAGTTTTTCTGATGTCTCCATTGCATCACCATTATCAAAAAAAAGGNGTACATGAAAGTAAAATCGTAACACGATTTTGGATTGTCTGTGTTTTTTTATGCTTACTAGCATTTGTGACTTTAAAATTAAGATAAAATGAATACGAAAAATGTACTTATAGTAGGAGGTGGAATTAGTGGAGTAGGTGCTGCTAAGTTAGCAAATAAGTTGAACTATAATATTTGTGTTACAAGTACCAAAAAAATAGATAAAAAATATAGGAATGTATTAATTGAGTTAGGAGCTCAAATTGAAGAGGGGCTGCAAAAAATAGAACAATTGAAGCAGATAGATTTAATAATTAAAAGTCCAGGTGTNCCTCAAAACATAGACTTATTAAATAATGCTAGAAAACAAGATATTCCAATTATATCAGAAATGGAATTCGCATATTCTCATACTGACAGTAAGATTATTGCAGTGACTGGGACAAATGGTAAAACAACAACATCTTCAATGTTATTTCACATATTATCTGAAGCAGGATTTAGTGTTGCTTTGGTTGGAAATATTGGTAAAAGTTTTTCGGAGAGTATTGTTGAAAATATAGTTGACCATTATGTTGTAGAAGTAAGTAGTTTCCAGTTGGAAGATATTATTCAATTTAAGCCTGACATATCAATTATATTGAATTTAACTAAAGACCACCTAGATCGATATGACAATTTTCAAGATTATATAGATACAAAACTTAAAATTCAAATGAATCAATCTGAGTCAGATTTATTCATTTACTTTTCTAAGGATAAAAACATCAGACCTTATTTAGAAAAAATAAAATCTCAACAATATTCATTTGGAGATTCTAAGCCAGTTTATACAAGTTATGGTGCATGGATTGAAAAAGATAAAATAATTATTAACACAAAAAAAAACAATTTTAATATGACAATACACAATTTAGCATTACAGGGAACACATAATATTTATAATTCTATGGCGGCAAGTATAGCTGCTACTAGCCTTGGAATTAAGGATAATGTGATTAAAAAATCATTAGCAAATTTTAAAGGAGTTGAGCACAGATTAGAGTTTGTAGCAAAAGTATCAGGGGTGAATTTCATTAATGATTCAAAAGCAACAAATTGCAATGCAGTTTATTATGCATTGGACAGTGTTCATTCGCCAATAATTTGGATATGTGGTGGTATAGATAAGGGTAATAATTATACTCCTTTAAAAAAGTTTGTTGAAGACAAAGTTAAATCTATTGTCTATTTAGGAAATAATCCAAAAAAAATTGAATCGGCCTTTAAATCTTCCGTTCAAGATATTGTTGTGGTAAACACGATGAAAGATGCTGTTAGAGCTTCATATCTTAATGCTGATGCGGGGGATACAGTTTTATTATCTCCTGCTTGTGCCAGCTTTGATTTGTTTGCAAGTTACGAAGAAAGAGGTCATGCATTTAAATCATCAGTGTTAGAAATTTAGACTGTATATATGTTTAAAGTATTTGGAGATAAAATTATTTGGTGGATATCAATTCTTTTGTTCTTAACTTCAGTATTATTGGTATATAGTTCTGGGGGGTCAGAGTCTATAGCTACACATATTCCTCATTTAATAATGGGCTTAGGTGTAATATTTATATTCTCTAGGTTTAACTATAAATACTTCACTAATTTATCTACTATTTTATTAATTCTATCCGGATTATTATTATTGTACTTACTTGTTTCTAATATTTCAAATCCACTTAATAGAGGGGGTGTTTTAGCAGCTAGATGGATTAAACTTGGTTTTATTTCATTTCAGCCATCAGAGTTAGCTAAGTATAGTTTGATATTATTTTTATGCCGGAACTTAGTTTTATATAAATCTTCACTAGGGTCATTTAGTAATTTCTTTATATATATTATATTACCTAGTGTTATCATTTGTGGATTAATATTCCCATCTAATTTATCAACAGTTGTGTTGATTAGTTGTATTATATTGTTTTTGGTTTTTATATCTGGATACTCTTTGTCATTATTTTTTAAATATCTCATAGTTCCATTATTAATTTCCCTATTTCTTTTTTGTTCTCTTTTATGTCTTCCAAAGATTGATGTGGTTGAAAAAGTATTACCTAGATTAACTACTTGGAAAAATAGAATCATCAACTTATCAGTTTCAAAAGAATTTATTATTATAAAACAAGCAGGAGAAAATGGAGAAAATATTCCTAAGCTAGCTCTAGAATTTAATGTTTCAGAAGATAAAATTTTATCGTGGAATTATTTAGATTCATTTTATAATCTTGAAAAAGACCAAACAATTTTCATTATTACTAATCCATCTAATGTTTTGACTTGGGTTCATCGAAAAAATTATGATTCTGATGATGTAGGTAGTAATAATTATCAAATTGATAGTGCTTTGAGTGCTATTCATAGAGGTGGTGTACTTGGAAAAGGTGCTGGTGATAGTTATTATAAAAAATTATTACCTGAAGCAAAATCAGATTTTATTTTTGCAATTTTACTTGAAGAATATGGTTTAATTGGAGGTTGTGTTGTATTAGTTTTTTACCTTGTATTCTACCAAAGAATTTTAATACTTAGTGTTAAGTCAAAAGATGATTTTTCATCTTTATTGCTTCTGGGTTTGGGTACTACAATAGTGCTACAGGCATTACTTCATATGTCAGTGTCAGTGAATTTAATTCCTGTTACTGGTCAAACTTTACCATTAGTTAGTAAAGGGGGGTCATCTGTTTGGGTCACCTCATTAGCATTTGGAATTATTCTAAATATTAGTCATCAAATTAATAACCAGCAACAAAAAATAAAATGAAAACACAAAAAATTATAATTAGTTGCGGGGGTACAGGTGGACATATTTTTCCTGCTCTTGAAATTGCAAAATCTTTACAAAAAAAAGATTCTAATTTAGATATTCTTTTTGTTGGAGCTTCTCACAGGATGGAAATGCAGAAAGTTCCAAAGGCAGGTTTTCCAATAAAAGGGCTTTGGATACAGGTAATATATAGAAAGTCAATTATAAAAAATATACTATTCCCATTAAAATTTATTATTAGTTTAATTCAATCCTTTTTCATTTTATTAAAACATAAGCCAGTAGCGGTAATCGGAACAGGGGGCTTTGCAAGTTTTCCTATTTTATATACTGCTTCCTGGTTTAGAATTAATACTTATATACAAGAACAAAATTGTTATCCTGGTTTAGCTAATAGGCGTTTAGCAAAGCACGTAAAGAGGATTTTTGTAGCTCATGATGGAATGAAAATATTTTTTCCAGAAAATAAAATATTAAATTTTGGCAATCCTGTTCGAAAATCTTTAAAGCTAAGTTCAATATCTAAAAAAGATAGTAGAGATTTTTTTGGGTTAAAAGAAAATACTTTTACTATACTTATTTTAGGTGGTAGTTTAGGCGCTCCACCTATTAATAAATTAGTTCAAGATTTGTTTTTTCTCCCAAATCTATTTTCAGAACCTTTTCAGTTTATTTGGCAAACTGGTGAATCTCACAATGAGAATGACTTTAAGAATTTTAGTAATTGTTTTAAAACTAAATTTATTGACAGAATGGATTTAGCATATCATGCTGCAGATATTGTTGTTTCTAGGGCTGGTGCTATTGCAATAGCAGAATTGTGTTTTTTGTCAAAGCCTAGCATATTAATTCCATCACCTCATGTTACAGCAAATCATCAAACAATTAATGCTAATTATCTTAAAAAGAATACTGCTGCTTTTTTAATTTCAGAAAAAGAAATCAAAAACCAAAAACCAGATTCTTATTTTACAAATTTGATTGATTTTATTGAGTCTTTGATACAAGACGAAAATAAAAGAGAAGAAATTGGAAAGAATGCAAATCAATTATTTAAATATGATGCAGCTGATGAAATTTCTAGTATTGTATTAGCTGACTTTAATTTTAATAATTATGTATAGTTTAGGACTACCAAAAAAAATATATTTTTTAGGAATCGGTGGTGTTGGCATGAGTGGTTTAGCCGGCTGGTGTTATTCAAACCAACATCATGTAGCAGGTTATGATAAAAATGATAATGCTTTTACATTAAAATTAAAAAAAAGAGGAATTTTTATTCACCATGATGCTGTTAAATCAAAAATTCCAAAAGATTTTTTAAACACTAAAGACACGTATGTTATATATACACCAGCAATTAAAAAAGATCATATATTATATCGGTTTTTTCGTGATTCGAATTTCACTATTCTTAAAAGATCTGAGTTGTTGAAAAGAATTTCCTTAGAATACAAGGTTATTGGAATTTCTGGGACTCATGGAAAAACTACTATTAGTATTATGTTGTCACATATTTTAAAGAGTGCTGGTTTCAGTCCAAGTGCTTTTTTTGGTGGCATTTCTTTAAACTATGATACTAATTTTTTAATTGGAACTGGTGAGTATATGATTGTAGAAGCTGATGAATATGACCAATCTTTTTTAAATCTAAGTCCAGCTATTTCCTTAATTACTTCGCTTGATAGGGACCATGTAGATACTTATCCTTCTGAAGAAGATATGATTGAGAGTTTTTATCATTTTTATATTAATACACAAGAGATACTCTTTGTCGGACCTGATGTGTCAGCAAAATTCCATAATTATTTAAACAATCATGGTTATGGTACTGCTAGTGTTACAGAATTAGATGAGTTGGAATATCAGAATAACTATAGAGAATCTCTCAGAAATATGTGTGAGCATAATATTAAGAATGCAATCATAGCAGCTACAATTGCAAAATATATAGGTGTTACTAATGTGCAAATTCAAAAATGTTTTCAAAACTATAGAGGTGTAAAAAGGCGTTTTGAATATCACTCGGATTCAAAAGATTTAATTTTAATTGATGATTATGCTCATCACCCTAAAGAATTAAAAGTTTTAATTAATAGTATTCGGAAATTATATTTGAATAGAGACTTGTTTTTGATTTTTCAACCTCATTTATTTTCAAGAACTCAAGATTTAGAAAATGAATTTTGTGATATTTTATCATCAGTAGATAAATTAGCGTTATTAGATATTTTTCCAGCAAGAGAAAAGCCAATTCCTGGAGTTAGTTCGGAAAAAATGTTGTCAAAAATCAATTTAAATCATAAGTGGTATGTCAATCATATTAGCTTAATAGATGTTCTAAAAATAGAAAAACCCAGTTTGATTGTTACGGCGGGTGCAGGAGATATATATAAACTAGTCCCAATTATTAAATCAATCTTAGAATGAAAAAAATCAAGAATATATTGAAACTTATATGTGGATTTTTATTGATTTTAATTTTCATATTAATACTTTCTTTAATTAAAATAGATTATCNACCTACTATTCAAAATATCGAAGTACATTATTTAAATGATAATTTATATCAAAATTTCTCTAAACAGGATATTGTTTCAAAGGCAAATTTGTTTTTTAGCATACAAGATTCTTTAAAAGATATAAACACATCAGTGTTAGAAGATTTAATATTAGAATATAAATACATCAATAAAGCTGAGGTATATTTAGACTTAAATAAAGTAGTTCATATATATATATCATTTAGAGAACCCTTTGTTAAGATCATAGATAATGATAGAATATATTATTATGATTATGAAGGAGTTCTGTTACCTACTTTATTAGAATTTAAAGACTTATTGATTATAAGTGGAGATGTAGATAAAAGTGAATTTAAAAATTTTATTCCAATAGTAGAACAAATATATAATCACGACATGTTAAATCATTTAATTGGAGGGATTCATTATGATATTTCGGAAGGAGTTGAGTTATCATTAAAATTGTGTGACTTAGGTGTACAAATTGGCCAACACGATATTAGAAGTAAATTAAATATAATAAAATCATTTTCTGCTTTTCTTGCTGAGGAATTGGGTTGTGATTATTGTCAAACAATTGATTTAAAATATAGTAATCAAATAATATGTGTTAAATAATGGAACAGGAAACAGTAAAAGACCAAATAGTATTTGGCCTAGATATTGGCACAACTAAAATTGTTTGTTTAGCAGGAAGACTAAATGAACATGGTAAATTAGAGGTTTTGGGTGTTGGTAAATCAAAATCATTAGGGGTGAAAAGAGGAATTGTAAATAATATTATGCAAACAGTTGAATCTATTAATCATGCTATAGATATTGTTAATAAAGACTCTAGTTTAAATGTTGAATCTGTATGTACAGGTATTGCAGGTCAACACATAAGAAGTTTACAACATTCAGACTATATTATTAGAGAAAATCCAGAAGATTTTATTGATAAGAAAGATATTGAAAAACTACATCAAAATGTAAAACAATTAATTCTTTTACCAGGTGAAGAAATTATTCATGTTTTAGCACAGGAATACAAAATAGATGGCCAATCTAATATTATGCAACCAGAGGGTATGTATGGTAGCAGGTTGGAAGCAAGTTTTCATATTGTTGCCGGTCAAACAGCAGCTATTAAAAATATCACTAGATGTGTTGTTACTGCCGGTTTGCAAATTAATGCATTGAACTTAGAGCCTCTTGCTTCTGCCGATGCTGTTTTAAGTGCAGAAGAAAAAGAAGCAGGAGTAGTGTTAGTAGATATTGGAGGAGGAACTACAGATGTTGCTATTTTTAAAGATGGTATTATACGACATACTGCTGTAATTCCCTTTGGAGGTAATGTGATTACAGATGATATTAGAGAAGGCTGTTCTATTATCCAAAAGGATGCTGAATTATTAAAAATAAGATTTGGTTCAGCTTTACCAAGTGAAAATCGTGATAGTGAAATTGTTTCTATTCCTGGACTTCGGGGAGGTGACCCAAAAGAAATTTCGTTAAAAAATTTATCAAAAATTATTAAAGCGCGTGTTGAAGAAATAATCGATCAAGTATATAGGCAGATAACCTCATATGGTTTTCAAGAAGGAAAGAATAAATTAATTGCTGGTATTGTTCTTACTGGTGGCGGTTCACAATTAAAACATATTAAACAATTAACAGAATACATAACAGGGATGTCTACAAGAATTGGGTATTCAAATGAACATTTGGCAAAAGGCACTGTAGAGGAAATTTCTAATCCTTCGTATGCTACTTCTGTGGGTTTAGTACTGAGAGGTTTGAAGGTTAATAACTATGAAGATATAAAAGGTAATGATGAACATCAAGTAAATAAGATGGATTCTACTTTTTTTGAAGCATGGTCTAAGAAATTTCTTAAATATTTATTAAATGAATAATGTTTTTATATTATGGAAAATGAAAAAAATAACTTTTTAAATTCATCCAAAGATTTGTTTTCTGAACTTGGTGATACTCATAGTTCTATGGAGTCAGATTATCAGGAAAATTCGGTTAGTTTAAATGCTTCGGAAGATACATTGATTAATAATGTGGATTCTGAAGATGTCTCAATGGATTTCGGTTCTTCCGAGGATTCAGTTGTTAGTGATTTAGACTCTGAAGATGTCTCAATGGATTTCGGTTCTTCCGAGGATTCAGTTGTTAGTGATTCAGACTCTGAAGATGTCTCAATGGATTTCGGTTCTTCTGAGGATTCAATTGTTAGTGATTTAGACTCTGAAGATGTCTCAATGGATTTTGGTTCTTCCGAGGATTCAGTTGTTAGTGAGCTAGATTCTGAAGAATCAGGAGTGAGTTTTGATTTACCAAAAAATGTTTCTTCTGTCATAAAGGTAATTGGTGTAGGAGGAGGAGGAAGTAATGCAGTTAACCATATGATTAATGAAGGAATAAAAGATGTGGATTTCATCATCTGTAATACAGATGCACAAGCTTTAGAAACAGGCCAGGCACCTACAAAAATACAACTTGGAATGTCATTGACAGAAGGTTTAGGAGCAGGTGAAAATCCAACGGTTGGTGAAAAAGCAGCTCTTGAAAGCGAATCAGAAATTAGACGGATTTTAGAAAAAAACACAAAAATGGTATTTGTAACTGCTGGAATGGGCGGTGGTACTGGAACAGGAGCGGCACCTGTAATTGCTAAAATATCTAAGGAGTTAGATATTCTCACTATAGGAATTGTTACAGTGCCATTTGGTTTTGAAGGACCAAAGAGGTTTAAGCAAGCAGAAGAAGGGATAGAAAAAATACGAGAATATGTTGATTCCTTAGTGGTTATTAATAATGATAAGTTAGTAGAGGTATATGGAGATTTAGGTTTAAAGTCAGGATTTGCAAAAGCTGATGAAACATTAATGGTTGCTGCCAGAGGTATTTCGGAAGTTATTACTCAGAATTGTTTAGTTAATATTGATTTAAATGATGCTAAAACTGTATTAAAAGATAGCGGTACTGCTATTATGGGTTCAGGTAAAGCAAGTGGTCCAAATAGAGCAGAAGAAGTTGTTGAAAAGGCATTGGATTCCCCATTATTAAATGATAATCACATTAGGGGGGCTAATAAAATATTATTATTAGTTATTTCAGGGAAGGATGAAATAACAATTAAAGAAGTAAATGAAATTAATTATCATTTACAAAGAGAAGCTGGAGGTGATGCTGATATTATATTAGGTGTTGGAGAGAATCCGAATCTGGAGGAAGATATAAGTATTACAATTATTGCTACAGGGGTTTTAGCGAAGGATGTTGACCCAATTACTGGATCTGAAGAGAGAAAAGTACATGTTTTAAATTCTGAAAAAGAACAAGAATCGTCTTCTGAAGAAACTGAAAGTATTTCTGAACTGAATGAATCATCTGACATAGAAATAGACCATTCAATCGTGCCTCATGAACCTGATAATACTGTTGAGTTTCAAGAAGATGAAACTACAGAACATGGCGTCAATCTGAAAGATAGTAAAATGCTTAGTTCAATCAATGAAAGTGTATTGAGTAATGATATTACTCATCAAAATTTAAAGGAGGTTAGTGAAACTAACCTAAAGCGAGCTGAAGATCGTAAAAAAAGATTGCAGAAATTCCATAATTTAAATTTTAATAATCAAGTAGTTTTAAAAGAACTAGAGGAAGAACCTGCATATAAAAGACAAGGCTTGGATTTGGATGAGCCTGAGCACTCTTCTGTTGAACCTAATTCTCGCGTTTTTTTAGATAGTAATGAGGACGAGCTTGAAATAAAAAATAATAATTCTTTCTTACACGATAATGTTGATTAGTATGAGTCTAGAATCAAGAATTATGGAAGACATAAAGTCAGCAATGCTAAGTAAAGATGCTTTAAAACTAGAGGTTTGTCGTTCAATTAAATCATCAATTTTATTGTTAAAAACAGGGAAAGGTGCTGAAGATTTAACTGATTTAAAAGAAATAGAACTTTTGCAAAAACTATTAAAACAACGACAGGATTCAGCAAAAATATACTTGGATCAAAATAGATTAGACCTTGCAGAACATGAGGAAAATCAAGCTCGTATTATTTCATCTTATTTGCCTCAGCAATATACTAATGAAGAGTTAGAAGAATTAATTGATGAATTAATTAAGGAACTTAACGTTACTTCTATGAAAGATATGGGAAAATTAATAGCATCTACTATTAGTAGAGTAAAGGGTAAATCAGATGGAAAAACTATATCTAAAGTTGTGAAAAAAAAATTAACTCCTCCTAGTTGATTTTATACTACGAGGAGTTAATCATTTATTTACATCATTCCAGGCATTCCTCCTCCCATTCCAGGAGCACCCATAGCTGGAGCCGGATTATCTTCTTTTATATCAGCCAAAACACATTCTGTTGTCAATAGCATGCCCGCTACAGATGCTGCATTTTCTAGTGCAATTCTTGTAACTTTTGTTGGGTCGATTATACCCGCCTTTAGCATGTTTTCGTATGTGTCAGTTTTTGCATTATATCCGAAGTCTCCTTTTTTACTCAAAATTTTTGATATTACTACAGAGCCTTCTCCACCTGAATTAGCCACAATTTGTCTCAATGGCTCTTGTATAGCTGTTGCAATAATTTGAACTCCTGTGTTTTCATCATCATTTTCTCCATTTAGGTTTTTTAATTTTTCCCCGGATCTAATTAGCGCAACACCTCCACCTGGGATAATCCCTTCTTCTATTGCAGCTTTTGTTGCAGCTAGAGCATCATCGACTCGGTCTTTTTTTTCTTTCATTTCTACTTCACTTGCAGCACCCACATATAACACAGCTACACCACCAGAAAGTTTTGCTAATCGTTCTTGTAGTTTTTCTTTATCGTAATCAGACGTTGACCCATCAATTTGTGCTTTTATTTGATTAATTCTTGTGTCAATATTTTTCTTTTTTCCAGATCCATTTACGATAGTTGTATTGTCTTTGTCAACTACTATCTTTTCACAGTTTCCTAGCATGTCCATTGTTGTAGATTCTAATTTATGCCCTTTTTCTTCAGAAATAACAACACCGCCAGTTAGTATTGCAATATCTTCTAGCATTTCTTTTCTTCTGTCTCCAAAACCAGGTGCTTTTACAGCTGCAATTTTTAAACTGCCTCTAATTTTATTTACTACTAATGTCGCTAAAGCTTCTCCATCCACATCTTCTGCAATAATTAATAATGGTTTTCCTGTTTGTGATGTTTGTTCTAAAATTGGTAAAAGATCTTTCATGCTTGAGATCTTTTTATCAAAAATTAATAATAATGGATTGTCTAATTCTGTTTCCATTTTATCTGCATTGGTAACAAAGTACGGTGACAAATAACCTCTGTCAAATTGCATTCCTTCAACTACTTCTACTGAAGTTTCGGTTCCTTTTGCTTCCTCCACAGTAATAACACCTTCTTGACTAACTTTTAACATTGCTTCTGAAATTAGTTTGCCTACTTCATTGTCATTGTTTGAAGAGATAGTTGCTACTTGTTCTATTTTTTGGTTGTTGTTTCCTACTGCAACAGACTGTTTTTTTAAATCATTGACAATAGTTTTTACAGCTTTGTCAATTCCACGCTTTAAATCCATAGGATTAGCACCTGCTGTTACATTTTTCAATCCAATGGAAACAATTGATTGAGCTAATACTGTTGCTGTAGTTGTTCCGTCTCCTGCTTCGTCAGCAGTTTTTGAAGCAACTTCTTTTACCATTTGTGCTCCCATATTTTGAATTGTGTCTTCTAATTCAATTTCTTTTGCAACAGAAACACCATCTTTTGTAATTGAAGGTCCCCCAAATTTTTTATCAATTACCACATTTCGACCTTTTGGTCCTAGTGTTACTTTTACTGCATCCGATAATGCGTCAACTCCCTTTTTTAAAGCATCTCTTGCTTCTGTGTTAAATTTTATTTCCTTTGCCATTTTTTATAAATTTTATTTAGTTAAAATATTTTTTCATTAGTTATATAATAGCTAATATATCTGACTCTCTCATAATCAGATAATTGCCTCCATCATGTTTTAATTCTGTCCCCGAATATTTCCCATAAAGAATATTGTCACCTGCTTTCAGTGTGACTGGATTATCTTTTGTTCCCGGTCCAACAGCTATAATTTTGCCTTTTTGAGGTTTTTCTTGTGCAGAGTCTGGAATTATAATTCCACTTGCTGTTTTTGTTTCTGCTGCAGATGGCTCTACAAGAACCCTGTCAGCTAATGGTTTGATTTTCATAAAATTTTATTTTTAAATTAGATTTTTTAATTTTCTTCTCTTTCGATAAGAACAGAAACTGTGCCAAACATTTTTTTTGCATTAAAATAAGACAATCTGTCAGACAATCTCAAAATATTACTTTAAACTGTCAGAAATATTTATTTGTTGTTGTATGTTAATATCATCAAAAACATCATCCTCTACTTGATTTCCGTCTGTTTCAATACTTTGAATTATACTTTGATTTTCAGAATTCCCCCTAGGAATAGAGAAATTTGATAATAGTGCTAATGATACTAGTACAATAGCCAAGGTCCATGTGGTTTTTTCTAAAAAATCAGATGTTTTTCTTGCTCCCATAATTTGATTCCCTCCGCCAAAAGCAGACGATAAGCCTCCGCCCTTTGGATTTTGGATCATAATTATTAGGATAAGCAGAATACATGTGATAATTATTAATATTGCAAAAAGTGTATACATAGTTTAATTTAGTTTGTTTTTTATTTCCTCTATTCGGTTTGCAAAGAAACCACTTTTTTTTGGATATTTCAAACATAAAATTTCATATGCTTGTATTGCTCTTTGATAATGACCCTGCTCAACATAGATTTCCGCTAATGTTTCCGTAGTCAGAGTATCATTGTGTTCAACACTTTTTTTGATGTTTTGTGTGATTAAATCTTGTGTTTTGTTTTTTAATGTTGGTTTTTGTAACCATTTTTCAAAATCATAGGTTTTTTTATTTTTTAAGTTTTCAATTTTTATCTTTTTTTTGGGATGAATTAAATAAAAAAGAGATTTTCTGTCAGAAGAATACAGCGAGGTTTTACATAGTATTTCATTAAAGTTAATATCATTTTTTACATGAGCTTTTAATAATAACATATTGTGTATTATTTCACAATATGGAAACTTTTCTTTTAGCGATTTAACTTCTTTTCTAGATATTGCGTCTGAGTTTTGTTTTGGGTTTTTTATAAAATTGTTAAAAATCTGTTTGTCCATATTACTCTTTTTATAAATTCACCAGTTCATGAAAGATCTATTAAAAATATCCTCTACAATCTCCTCTATAATTAAATTATTTAGCATTTCTTCAACTTCCGAGAAATTTGTGTTACTGTTAAAGTCTGCGTATTGTGTGAATAATTGATTAAAATTGTCAGTCTTATTAGTATTATTAATGTAATTAATTTCCACACCAATTGTTAATCTGTTTTGCGCAGCTGTTTCATTATTTTGTATTGAAATAGGTTGAACTTCATATTGTGTAATTTTTCCAGAAAAATTAATATCAGCAGCAGTATCTACAATGGTTAAGTCTGTTTCTGTTTGACACTTCTGAATTAAAGCTTCTGTTAGTTTGTTGCTGAGGTTTGGTTCGATTAAATTAGCTTGATTACGAATGTAACTAATTGATACAGTTTTTGTTTCTTCAGATATTGATGCGCCAGAAAATGAGTATATGTTACACCCATTTAAAAGAACTAAACACAAGCAGATGTAGGTTAAATTAAGATAAGTCATATTGTTTTATTTTTCTATAAAGTGTTCTTTCGGATATTCCCAGCTCTTTTGCTGCCATTTTTCTTTTCCCTAAATTTTTTTCTAATGCTTTTTGAATTATTTCATATTCATTGTCTTGTAGTGATAAGTTTTCTTCAATTACTTCTTGATCAATTATTTCTGACTTATTTGTCTCAATTTTTTCTACTTCTAAAGATTTGTCTTCGTTGTAAATTCTTTGAATTCTTTCTGCATGGTTTGTTTTAAGTGTTTCATTTGTCTGATCTCCTTGGATTAAATCGAGAGTAATTTTTTTCAAATCATTTAGATCGTTTTTTAAATCAAATAAAATTTTATATAGAATTTCTCTCTCAGAAAAGCCAGTATTTTCTTCCGGTGTTTTAACCACCAAAGAAGAGGTCTTGTGAGCTGTCATTAAGTGACTATTAACTTCAGTATCATTCAAGGTTCTTTTTTCTTCGATAACACAAAGTTTTTCGGCAAAGTTTTTTAATTCGCGAATATTGCCAGGCCAGTTATGTTTTTCAATTAGGTTGATTGCTGTTTCAGTAAGTTTTAAACTTGGCATATTGTGTTGGTCACAAAAATCAGAGACAAATTTTCGAAACATTAAGTGAATATCTTCTTTGCGTAATCTTAATGGTGGCATTTCGATTTCAATAGTGTTGATTCGATAATACAAGTCTTCTCGAAATTTATTTTTTTTAACAGCTTCCAGGAGGTTTAGATTAGTTGCTGCAACTAATCTGACATTTGTTTTTTCCACTTTCGATGACCCTACTTTGATAAATTCACCGTTTTCTAATATTCTTAATAGTCGAACTTGTGTTGCTGCAGGCAAGTCTCCAATCTCATCTAAAAAGATAGTTCCATTATTTGCAACTTCAAAATACCCTTTTCGCGTATTGATGGCTCCAGTAAAAGCACCTTTTTCATGTCCAAATAATTCACTGTCAATAGTTCCTTCAGGTATTGCTCCGCAATTAACAGCAATAAATTGTCCGTGTTTTCTCGTAGAATTTTCATGAATGATTTTCGGAATAACGTCTTTTCCTGTGCCACTTTCTCCAGTTACTAGAATAGATATGTTTGTGTTTGCAACCCTGAGAGCTTTTTGTAGTGCTCTAGTAAATAGATTAGAGTTTCCAACCAAATCAAATCTTTGTTTTATTTTCGTGATGTCAGTATTCATATATATATTCTTTCTAGACTATCTCCCCTATTAGTGTAGCTGATGTACACTTTTCAACTTTAACGTCTACAAAATCACCTATTGAAAATTTTCTTTTGGAAAAGACAATCACAGTATTGTCGGTGGTTCTTCCAAAAAAATGTTTATTTGACTTTTTTGACACCCCTTCAATTAACACCTCATGTGTTTTTCCTATGTTTAATTGATTTCTCAATAATGAATGTTTTTGTTGTAGATCGATAATCTCTTGTAGTCTTCTTTTTTTTACTTTTTCAGGAACATTGTCAGATAACTGTCTCTGTGCAAATGTATTGGGTCTTTCAGAATAATAAAACATATAGCTAAAGTTATATTTAACAGCTTCCATTAAACTTAGTGTTAGTTGATGGTCTTCTTCGGTTTCATCGCAAAATCCTGTTATAAAATCTGATGATAGTCCACAGTTAGGGATGTGTGTTTTTATCGATTGAATCCGATTTAGATACCATTCTCTTGTGTGCCCTCTATTCATTAATTTTAATATTTTTGAACTTCCTGATTGTACTGGTAAATGTATGTAGTTGCAAATGTTTTTGTGGAGTGCAATAGTTTCTAGTACTTTATCTTTCATGTCTTGGGGATTCGAAGTGGAAAATCGAATTCGTATTTTTGGGTATTCTTGTGCAATGATATGTAATAGGTCTCCAAAATCTAATTTTTCAGTTATTTCATTAATAGGTGTTTTTAAAAAATCTTTTTTTGGGCCACCACCAAACCATAAATAAGAGTCTACATTTTGACCTAAAAGAGTTACTTCTTTGTATCCCATTTTGTTTAGGTTTTCAATTTCTTTTAAAATGCTTTTTGGATTTCGGCTTCTTTCTCTACCTCTGGTAAATGGAACTACGCAAAAGCTACACATATTATCACATCCACGCATAATTGAGACAAAAGCTGTTACTCCATTGCTATTTAGTCTCACAGGGTCAATGTCTTCGTATGTTTCTTCTTTTGATAGCAGAACATTAACAGCTTTTCGACCATCTATTGTTTCATTAATTAATTTTGGCAAATCTCGATATGCATCTGGTCCAATAATTAAATCAACTAATTTTTCTTCTTCTATGAATTTTGATTTTAGTCTTTCGGCCATGCATCCTAATACTCCAATTATAACATTAGAATTTTTTTCTTTATTTTTTTTAAAATCTGTAATTCGTTTTCTTACTGTTTGTTCAGCTTTTTCCCTTATAGAGCATGTGTTGAGTAGGATTAAATCTGCTTCATTTGAATTTTTTGTAGTGCTGTATCCTTCTTTTTTTAATATGGATGCTACAACTTCGCTATCTGAAAAATTCATTTGACAACCATAGCTTTGTATGTATAGTTTTTTTTCACCAATCTTTTCGATAGCTTTTTTGTCACATTTGTTGGTAGTTAAGCCACTCATTTCTCTTTTAAATAAATTTATTTGATGTCAAATTTACAAAAAAAACAAAACATGACAAAATGGCATAAATTAATTTAAAATTAAGTGTGTGTGTTTTTTTTTAAAAAATATTATAGAATCGATGTCACAAAAAAAATTATTTTTGCATAAGTTTTTAATAAATTTTATTCTAAATGAGTAATCTGGTTATTGTTGAGTCACCTGCTAAGGCTGGGACTATTGAAAAAATTCTTGGTAAAGATTTCAAAGTGGTTTCTAGTTATGGACATATCCGAGATTTAGAAAAGAAAAATATGGGCATAGATATTGCTAATTCTTTTCATCCAAAATATCAAGTTTCAGAAGATAAAAAAACAGTGCTTAAGGCATTGGTGAAAGATTCGAAAAAATGCGATGTAATATGGTTGGCAACTGATGAAGATCGAGAGGGGGAAGCTATTGCGTGGCATTTATATGAGGCTATGAATTTACATGATAAAAAGGTTAATAGAATTGTGTTCAATGAAATAACCAAAAATGCTATTCAGGCAGCTATAAAAAATCCAAGAAAGATAGATATTAATTTAGTTAATGCACAACAAGCTCGGCGTGTTTTAGATAGAATTGTTGGATTTAAATTGTCTCCCATTTTATGGAAAAAAGTAAGGAGCGGCTTGTCTGCCGGGAGAGTACAGTCAGTTTCAGTACGATTAATAGTAGAAAGGGAACAAGCTATAAAAACATTTATCCCTAAAAACACATATGCTGTGTCTGCAGAATTTCAAGCTCATGAATCAGAGTTTTTCCCAGCTATTTTGCGAGATAATATAGAGTTAAAAGAAGATGCTAGATCATTGTTGATGTCATTTATAGATGCAGAATTTAAAATTGGATTAATTGAAACAAAACCATCTAAAAGTTCACCTTCTGCACCATTTACGACTTCTAGTTTGCAGCAAGCCGCCTCTAATAGATTGGGTTTTTCAGTTAGTAGAACTATGAGCGTTGCACAAAAACTGTATGAATCTGGACATATAACTTATATGAGAACAGACTCTACTAACTTATCAAAAGACGCCTTGTTGAATATTCAAGACTATGTTGTGGAATCCTATGGTTCAGAATATCATAATCAAAGGTTATATAGTACAAAAACTAAAGTTGCTCAAGAAGCACATGAAGCTATTAGGCCAACTAATGTTCGTAGTAATAGTTGTGGGAATAATGATGCTCAAAAAAAACTGTATAAATTAATATGGGAGAGAACAGTTTCTTCTCAAATGAGTGATGCAATTATTGATAGAACACAAATTCACATCAATGTTTCAAATAAGCAAAAATCAACTTTTATAGCAAAGGGTCAAGTTGTGAAGTTTGAAGGTTTTTTAAAGGTTCAAAAAGAAAATTCTTCAAGTAATAAAAAAGACATAATCTTACCAGATTTAAAAGAGTCTCAATTGCTCACTCCAAATATAATTACAGCAAAAGAGAAATACTCAAAGTCTCCATCTAGATTTACAGAAGCGTCTTTAGTGAAAAAATTAGAAGAGTTGGGAATTGGTAGGCCATCTACTTATGCTCCCACTATATCAACTATACAAAAAAGAGAATATGTTGAGCTAGGTGATATTGAGGGAGTTCAAAAGGAACATGTTCAATTTGTCTTGGAGAACAAAAAAATTGATGAAACAATAGTAAAGGAGTTTATTGGTTCTGAGAAGAAAAAATTACTTCCAACTGAAATTGGTAAAATTACTAACGATTTTCTGGTAGATAATTTTGCAGATATTTTAGATTTTAATTTTACTGCTAAGGTTGAAGATGAGTTTGACAATATTGCTACTGGTAAAAAAGAATGGATTCATGTGATTGACCATTTTTACAAACAATTCGCTCCTAAAGTATTAGAGGTAGATAAACATAGTGCTAAAGTAACTGGTTTGAGGGAGTTGGGTGTAGATCCATTAACTAAAAAAACAGTTTATGTTAGACTGGGAAAGTTTGGACCTATCGTTCAGCTTGGTGATATTGTAGAAGGTGAAGAAAAGCCAAAGTATGCAAAACTTTTAAGGGGCCAGAAAATAGAGTCTATAGATTTAAAATCAGCTCTTGAGTTATTTTCATTACCTCGAAATGTTGGAATGTTTCAGGATAAAGAAATAATAGTTTCAGAGGGTAAATATGGTCCATATATTCGCTACAATAAAAAATTTATCTCTTTGTCAGATCATAATCCGATGACAGTTGATGTCACAACTTGTATTCGGATAATTCAGGAGAAAGAGGATTTTGAAAAACAAAGAGTTATTAACACTTTTGAGATGCAGGACGGCCTTATAGAGGTTCTTAACGGTAGGTATGGACCTTATCTTAAGAAGTCAGGAAAAAACTATAAAATACCTAAGGATATAGATCCGAAAAAATTAACGCAAGAAGATTGTTTAAATCTAATCCAAAAATCTGCAAAAAAATAAAAAAACAATTTTTATATTGTCTTTATGTTTTCTAATTATTTTTCTCCGGTTTCACAAGATGTTCTTGATTTCAAAGAGACATTAAATCAGAATCAAGTTGGATTTAATATTAATTGTTATTCAGGTGCAGAATTTCCGGATATAAATAACATTGACATTGCTCTTATTGTGGTGCCTGAAAATAGAGGGTCGGTTAATCATTCCGAATCTTCTGCATATTCTGCATTCAGAAAATCATTTTATAATCTTTTTGAAGGTAATTGGAAGCTCAGAATTTCAGATTTCGGAAACTTAAAAGCGGGAGATAATTTAAAAGATACTTATTTTGCTCTTAATGATATTATTTCGCATTTATTGAGTCAAAGTGTTTTTCCTTTAGTTTTGGGTGGGTCTCAGGATTTAGTGTATCCTATTTATCAGGCTTATGAATCTTTTACCAAAGGAGTTAATTTATTATGTGTTGATTCTAGGTTTGATTTAATTGACTTAGATGGTTTGAATATTAATTCAAGAAACTTCATTGGGTATATTATTAAACAAGAGGCTAATCATTTAACTAATTTTATAAATCTTGGATTTCAAAGTTATTTGTGTCAAAATGATGAGTCACATTTACTTGAAAAAATGTTATTCGAAAGTTGTAGGCTGGGTGATTTGAGAGAAAACATTAAAGAGTCTGAACCGTATTTGAGGAGTGCAGATATAGTTAGCTTTGATTTATCAGCGATTAAACAAGCGGATGCACCCGGAACCTCTTTTCCTTCTCCAAACGGTTTAGAAGCACATCATGCTTGTGTGATATCCAGATATGCTGGAATGAGTGATCGAGTTAGTTCTTTTGGCTTGTTTGAATTCGCTAGTTTAAAGGATGTTACTAATCAGACAGCGAATTTAATCAGTCAAATCATTTGGTACTTTTTTGAAGGATTTAGCTTAAGAATAAACGATTACCCAAGCTCCAAGACAATTGACGTTAATTATCAAAAATACTTAATACCAGTTAAAAACTCGAATCTCCAATTTGTGTTTTATAAAAGTAAAAATACTGGTCGGTGGTGGGTGTCTTCATGTATGGAGTTTGATAAAGAAACTAATTACAAAGAAACTGTTATCCCCTGTTCCTACGAAGATTATTTGAATACTATTTCGGGTGATATACCTAAGCGTATTTATAAGATATTGAAAACAACATAATACATGGATGAAAAATCAATAATTAATAAGATTTTATTTTTATCTATTAATTTCAAATTAAATTGTTTAAAAAAGAAAAAAAATCTATATATTTAAGCACGTAATTTTATAAGCTATATAATGTTCTTATTCCGTAACACATTTTTTAGGGTTAACTTTGTTTTTTTGACATGCGTGTTTTTTTCTGCGTTTTCACAGCAAGACCCTCAAATTACGCACAACATGTTTAATAAGTTTATGTATAATCCAGCTGTAGCTGGCGCATATCCTGAATTACATGCGACATTATTGCATAGAAGTCAGTGGGTTGGTATTGACGGTGCACCTACGACTAATAATTTAAATGCTCACGCATATATTGATAGAATAAAGGGTGGTGTTGGTCTAAATGTAATTACAGATAGGGTTGGTGCTCAAAGTACAAATACGGTGTCGCTTTCGTATGCTTATCAATTGGGTTTGGGTCCTGATCATCAACTTGGTATGGGACTTAGTTTTGGGTTTTTACAATGTGGTTGGCCCGGAGCTACCTGGGTTACACCCGATGGTACATCTGATGCAAATTTACCACCACCTGGATCTACTAAAAGTGTTCCAGACCTTGGTTTAGGATTTTATTTTACATCAGAAAATTATTACTTAGGTCTCTCAGCAACTCATCTCATCCCTATGACTGTGGATGTTAATGGTGCAGCTGAGTATGATATAGCAAGACACTATTATTTGTTAGCTGGGTACGATTATGATATTACTGAAGACTTTTCTCTTAGAGCAAATATTTTCACTAAAACAGACGGCGTTTCTTTGCAAACAGATTTAAATATTAATACTTTTTTTAAAGAGAATTACTGGACCGGTGTATCTTTTAGATATGAGGACGCACTATGTTTTTTAGCTGGTTTTCAAATAGCGAATAATCTTACTCTTGCGTATGCATTTGATTTAGTTACTTCAAAATTATCTTCGCAAGCAAATGGTAGTCACGAACTGTTTTTAAGATATTCGTTTGAATTAGATATAATAGGAAGAGGGGATACACGTTATAGAAGTGTACGCTTCTTATAAATTTTATAAATTTTTTAGATTATGAAAAAAATAATTTATTTCTTTTTTATTGGATTTTTGTTAGTCAATTTTTCAGCTTGCTTTTCACCTAATGGTGAATTGACAGGTAGAAAGACGACTAGACTGGATTATACAATAGCAGATCCTCTTGGAATGCAACCAATTCCTGGCGGATCTTTTACGATGGGTGCTAATGATCAAGATGTGCCTTATTCCAATAGTAGCATGAAAACTATTACCATTAGTCCATTTTGGATTGATGCAACTGAAATAACAAATGATGAATATAGGCAATTTACTCACTGGGTAAGAGATTCTATAATTAGAAGGTATTTGGTTGACAATGTAGATGAAAAAAAGTGGGGATGGCCAAAAGACCCAAATCCTAACTGGAATTCAGAAAAATTAATGGATGCAACGGAGACCTACGACCCAGATACATATTATATAGATTGGTATAAGAATTTAAATTTCCAGAATGATGAAGTTACCGAAGCGATGACTGCAACATTAATTCTAGAGGATCAGATGTGGGATCAAGAAACTAATATTCGTCCATTTTTTCAAACTAAATTAATTGATACTCGAAAATTAATTTATGAATATAACTGGTTTAATCGTAATGCTGCTGCACCAAAAGGTAACAGATATCAATACGATGATGATTATACAGAGGGTGATTATAGAGAATTAGAAGGGGGCAGGGAGGAAGCTTTTATCGTACAAGAAAGAATTCCTGTTTATCCAGATACTTTGACATGGATACATGATTTCACATATAATTTTAATGAACCTATGTTTGATAAGTATTTTTGGCACCCAGCATATGGTGAATACCCTGTTGTTGGTGTTAGCTGGAAACAAGCCAAGGCATTTTGTCACTGGCGAACAGCCTATAAATTATATCACTTACCTCAAGAGAGAAGACAATTTGAAACTGAGTATAGATTGCCTACCGAAGCCGAATGGGAATGGGCAGCTAGAGGAGGTAGAGAATTAGCTATGTTTCCTTGGGGTGGACCATACTCTAGGAACGTTAAAGGGTGCTTTTTAGCAAACTTTAAACCATTAAGAGGAAATTATTGGGCAGATGGATATATATATACTGCTCCTTCAGATCATTATCCGGCTAATGATTACTTTTTATATAACATGGCTGGAAATGTAGCTGAATGGACAGAAAGCGCATTTGATCCTATGGCAGATTTATTTTCTTCAGATTTAAATCCAGAATATACTTATGATGCTCAAAACGAAGATCACCCTCATTTTAAAAAGAAAGTAGTTAAAGGGGGGTCATGGAAAGACATAGGAGCATTTTTGCAAATCGGAGCTAGAGACTTCGAATATCAAGATAGTAGCCGATGTTACGTTGGTTTTAGATGTGTGAAAAGTCGTCCTTACCAAGAAGGAAAAGGTCAGTTTGAAGAAATTTTTCAAGGAGTAAAAGATAAAAAGCAGAAAAAGAAGAAAAAGAAGAAAAAATAAATTCAATTGGTTTAATTAAGAAAGACGACGACTTATAATTTTAACTTTAATTTTAATAATATGAACTTTGCTAATTCGAAATTGTATAAATTTTTAATGCCTTACCTATATGGTTGGGGTGCATCTTTAGTGATTTTAGGTGCATTATTTAAAATATTACATTTACCAGGTGCTAATGAAATGTTAATGTTAGGAATGGGAACAGAGGCACTGATTTTTTTCATGTCCGCTTGGGAAAAACCACCAAAAGATTATAAATGGGAAAGAGCTTATCCGGGTATTTTAGATGCTCAAGATGCAGACCCTGATGATGTTACAGTCACTCAACAATTAGATAAAATGTTAGAGGATGTTAATGTAGATGCTAAGCTTATTAAGAATTTGGGTGATGGTTTTAAAAAACTCAGTAATTCTGCTAGCGGTTTAGGTGATCTCGCAGATGGAACTAAAAAATATAATTCACAAATGTTGTCTGCTTCAGATAATTTAGAAAAAATCAATGATCTATATATGGAACAAATTAAGTCTTCAGAACAGCAATTTATGGCGACACAGAAGATGACAAGTAATTTAACTTCATCTTTAGATCAGACTGCAAGATTACATGTTGAATTGCAGACATTATCAGAAAATTTAAATGCTTTAAATAACGTTTATGGTGGCATGTTAAATGCTATGACTAACACAAAGAAAAAGTAATATGGCGGGTAATCATATGAGTGAATTGAGTCCTCGTCAGAGGATGATTAACATGATGTATTTAGTGTTAACAGCTCTTTTAGCATTAAATGTTTCTAAGGAAGTATTAGATGCTTTTCATAAAATGGATACATCCATTGGTTTTTCCTACAGTGAAAAGCAGGAGTTTAATAAAAAACAATACAATGACTTTGAATTAAAAGCTTTAAATAATCCACAGAAATTAGGTCAATGGAATGATGTAGCTAATGCGGTACAAGATGAAAGTCAAAAGTTAATTGCAGTTATTGATTCTATAAGATTTAAAATACAAGAAGAGGCTGGACTAAAAGAAGGTACAGATGAACTAGAAGCATTAGATGATAAAGAGGTTACAATTAAAGTTTTAGTTAAAACCATAGAAGATAAAGGTTATGGTTATGGGCAACTATTAAAATCAGCTAGAGATCAATATAGAGAATTTTTATTATCTCTTGATAGTTTAGATTTGTATTCTGGGCAAGACCATATTTATAAATTAAATATATTATCTCTATTTAATACAAAAGATCATATTGTAGAGGGCTCTAATAAAGAGATTCCTTGGGAGAAAAACCAGTATTATGGACATGTTCCGGTTGCAGCAATGGCTTTTATGAACCAAATGAAATTAAA
>PAMG01000009.1 GCA_002707245.1 Flavobacteriales bacterium | reverse complement strand
CAATAGTACCAGAACAGATGTTCCAATACAATTACTAGTTTTTCACTATATTTAATGATGTACCACAACATAAAACAATTTATATTATGAAATATTTTTTTTCAATACTAACTCTACTATTTTTAATTAGTTGTAGTAGCGGATCATCCTCAAACACAACATCAACTGCACCAACTGCATGTGCATGTGCTAAAAATGCCATGAAAGCTGGTACAAGTGATTTTAATCAATCTATACAAACAGCATGTGAAGAATATGCAGCTACTCTCACGCAAGAAGAAAGAGTAGAAAGAGCAATGAAGGCATTAGAGTGTATAAAGTAAAAGCACACACACCTAGTATTACATACTTAGTTGCCACTCTAAAATAAATCTTTAGTAAAAAGATATATTTTATTTTCATCAGTGCATTGATTTGGTTGGCTCAATTAATACAAGAACTGCATACACTAAACTCACTCATTGAGTAAGCCTATATTTGATAGAACTCTTGGCACCTATTTCGAACTTTTTCAGAAAATTATTAAGTAAATTTGTAGCTTAAATAATTAAGATATGAATGTGCAAGGAAAAAATATTATAATAACTGGAGGTAGTCTTGGAATTGGAAAGGAAACAGCAAGAACTCTTGTTCAAAAAGGAGCGAATGTATTGATTACCGGAAGATCAGCAAGTAGACTCATTGAGGCTCAAAATTATACTGGAGCTAAGATTATTGAGTTTGATATTTCTAATCACAAAAACATCTCTGAAAATGCAGTGAAATGTATCGATATTTTAGACCACAAGATAGATGTTCTAATAAATAATGCAGGTATTGGCGTTAGAAAATCTATTATTGAATTAAATATAGAGGATTTCTTAAAAGTATTTAATGTAAATGTTTTTGGACTTGCATTGTTTACTAAAGAAATTGTTCCTCATATGATTAAAGAATCTTATGGAACTATTATTAATATTGGTTCTACAGCAAGTTTAAAAGGATATAAGAATGGTAGTATTTACTCATCTTCAAAGTTTGCTGTTAGATGTTTAACTCAGTGTTGGCAAAATGAATTAAGGCCACACAATATTAGAGTTTGCCAGATAAACCCTAGTGAAGTTACGACTGCATTTGGTAATCCTGAAAGAGTAGAGAGGGAGTATGTAGATAATAAGTTAACACCAAAGGAAATAGCACACTCAATAGTCTCCGCAATTGAGATGGATGAAAGAGGATTTATTAATGAGCTTAATATTTGGGCTACAAATCCATTTAATTAAATAAATTAAAACCCACTCAATTGAGTGGGTTTTATTATTGGTGGACCATACTGGATTCGAACCAGTGACTTCTACCCTGTCAAGGTAACACTCTAAACCAACTGAGTTAATGGTCCTAAACTAATAGAAAAAAAAAAGCGAAAAACATATAGTATTTCGCTTTAGTGGGCGATACTGGATTCGAACCAGTGACCCCCTGCTTGTAAGGCAGGTGCTCTGAACCAACTGAGCTAATCGCCCTATTAGAGAATGCAAATATATAAATCTTTCAAACTTTATCTAAATATTTTAAAATATCTGACACAATAAATGTACTACCAGTAATTAATATTATATCATTTTTACCGATTGTTTTTAACAAAAACTGATAAGCTTTATAAGAGGTAGAAAAAGACTGACAGGTTAAATTATATTTGTTAAAAAACCTTTCTAATTCATATTCACACATAATTCGTGAATTAGAGCCAGAACATATATAATACATAATGTCTTTAGGTAAAGATGGTAATATAGAATCAAGATTTTTATCGTTTGAAAAACCTATAATTACATGTTTTTTTAATTTACTTTTTTTCAATTGCTGAAAAACTAATCTCAACGCATCTTGATTATGTGCAATATCACAAATTACCTTTGGATTATCTTGTATAATTTGCCACCGACCAAAAAACTTCGTGTTAAAGTAAGTGTTTTTTAATCCTAATTTAATATGTTCATTTTTAATTTTATATCCGTTTGCTTGAATAATTTTAACCGCCTCAACAACAGTATTAATATTGTATTGTTGATAATCGCCTTTTAAGTCAGAATCATAATTATAACNTTTAGCATAATATAGTGAAGCACTTAAATCAATGGCTATTTTTTCAAAAATTCTAGTATATTTTTTTTTCTCACCAATTAAAATTGGCGTATTAAGCTTAATAACACCTGCCTTTTCTTTAGCAATGGACTCAATATTATCACCAAGTATATTAATGTGGTCTAACGAAACATTTGTAATAATTGACAATTCTGGATTAATAATATTTGTGGCATCCAACCGGCCACCTAATCCGACTTCAATAATAGCTATATCTAATTTATTAGCAGCAAAATATCTAAATGCAAGAGCAACATTCATTTCAAAAAATGACATATTTAAATCCTGAAAAACGTCTTTATGAGATTCAACAAAGTCCACCACAAAATCTTTAGGGATTTGCTGACCATTAATCTTTATTCTCTCTCTAAAATCAATGATATGGGGAGATGTAAAAAGGCCTACTTTATATCCTGCCTGCTGAAAAATAGAACTTAACATATTTGATACTGACCCTTTACCATTAGTGCCAGCAATATGTATTGATTTAAAGGACAAATAATCCCTACCATACGTTTTAAAAAAATTTTGAACATTCGTGATATCTTTTTTGTAAGAATTAAGACCTTCTCTTTGATAAAATGGAAGCTTTTGATATAGCCAGTTAACGGTCTGTTTATAATTCATCAATTTTGATAAAAATTATAAGTTATTTGACCAATCTGTACTTCAGGGGCATTAAAGTAAGGGGTCCAGGTTGTTTTAAGAGCAGCTGACCTGGCCTCTTCCAATAAACAAGATGCCGACTCTGTGGTCCCCCTCACTCCTGCCTCGGCCTTAATCGTAATCCCTTCTCGATTAACCCATACACGTACTATAACTTTTCCTGATTCTTGACAAGAGTATTTTGGTTTTATTTTATTTACTGCTAATCTATTATCTGACAAAACATAACCGTCTTGTAATTCATCTTTTATAATACTCTCTGAAAAGGAGGACGGCAATGAATCTTTAGTATCACTAATCGAAGTAGTAATAGAGGGAAGGGAATTTAATTTAGAAAAAACCTCTTCTAGTTCCGAACTAATAACTGGATCCTCTGCCATTTCTAATTCATTTAGATTTATTGAATCTTGGCCTTCAGATATTTCTACCAATTCTGAATCATCAACAATAATATCTTCAACAATTTTAGGATTATCTGATTCTTTTGGTTGGATTTCACTTTGAACGACAATTTCTTCTTCAAAAACAGAATCTTCATATGGAAGGTATTGAATTTCAATACCCTCTGGCGGTGCGATAGAAGTATATCCAATAGATGAAAAGAAACAAATCACAAGAAACAACATATGGAATACAAAAGTACCTATAAACCCAATTTTTTTACTCTTCGAAATACTCATAACAATTACTTAATTAGGTTGTGTAGCTAAGACAATTTTATAATTATTTCTATAAGCTAAGTCCATTACTTCAACAGCATATTCCATCGGAATACTCTTAGCTGCTCGTAAAATGATGGTGGGCTCATCAACCGCATTAAATTCTTCTTGCATTTTAGATTCTAAAAAGGCACGTTCGACAGCTTCATTGTTTATAAAATATCTTAAATCTTCAGTGATAGAAATAGATAAAGTTTGTTGTTTTAATGGCTGAGCTGAACTTGATGGCAGAACAATGTCAAGTGCATTAGTTGTCACTAAAGTTGAAGTAAGCATGAAAAATATGAGTAATAAAAATACTATATCTGTCATTGAAGACATATTAAAATTAGGATTAATTTTATTTTGAGACTGTAGTGACATTAATTGTGTTTTTTATCATATATCAAATCCAAAAACTCAATTGTAGTTGATTCCATTTCATAAACCGCCTTAGCAATTTTTGCAACCAAGTAATTATAACTAATATAAGCTACAATACCNACAATTANNCCNGCAATTGTAGTAGTCATNGCAGTATAAATNCCTTTTGANAACATCTCTATATCAATCTGNCCNCCTGAACTNGCCATTTCATAAAATGCTAANACCATTCCAATTACAGTACCTAAAAANCCAATCATTGGAGCAGCTCCAGAAATAGTAGCTAAAATCGCTAAATTATTTTCTAATTTTGATAACTCTAACTTACCAACATTGTTTATTGTGGTGGAAATATCTTTTAAAGATTTATTCATTCGAACAATACCCTTTTCTAACATTCGTGCTATTGGTATATCAGTGTTTTTACATAAATCTATAGCAGCAACATGTTTTTCATCATGTAAAAAATCTTTTATTGAATTAAAAAAATGATCCTCTTTTTTTAACGCCTTTTTAATAGTAAATAATCTTTCAAAAAATAAATATATCGTTACAATCGATAGAAAAAATAAAACTAGAATAATAAATGTTCCTGCTACACCGCCTTGAAAAAGTAATTCCATAATTGAAATACTATTTGATGTAGTTAAATCCAGAACATCTTCTTTGTTAACTAATAAACTATCTGGAACTTGTGTAAATGCTGTTACACTATCTGAGAATCGAAAAATTGAATATAATAACATATTTATCTTTTTTAATTATAATACATTTAATGCTAAATAAGTCAGNGCTCCACATATGTATCCTAGAAAAGCTAATAAAGAAATTCTTTTCACATACCATATGAAATCGATTTTTAAAATCCCCATAACAGCAACACCGGCAGCAGATCCAATAATTAAAACACTTCCTCCTGTACCAGCACAATACGCCAAAAATTCCCAAAAACCACCATCTTGTGCAAACAAACCACTTGCTTCAACTGGATACATTCCCATTGCACCTGCAACTAATGGAACATTATCAACTATAGCTGAAAGCAATCCTATAATTATATTGATAACGTAAATATCTCCTATTGTAGTATTCAAATAATCTGCAACTGAGTTTAAAACACCTGTAGATTGTAAACTAGAAACAGCTAAAAGTATACCAAGAAAAAAGAAAATTGTGGGAGTATCTATTTTTCGTAAAACTCCAATCACAGTAAGTGAAGATTTTTCTTCTATATTTTTTGGGCGATGTAAAATTTCAGTAGCAATCCATAAAACACCTAAACTTAACAACATACCCATGTACGGTGGTAAATGAGTAACCGTTTTAAATATTGGGACAAATAATAAACCTAATACGCCTCCAAAAAAAACAAAATTTCTTTCAAAGGCGGTTGTTGGATTAAGCTGATGTTCAATAGGTTCTTCCACAATAGGACTATTCACATTACCTTTTAAGGTAATAGTTAAATAAACTAATGGCGCCAACATACATACTAAGCTTGGAATAAAAAGAGAAGTAATAATATTCAAGGCTGTAACCTGACCACCAATCCACAACATAATAGTAGTCACATCTCCAATAGGAGAAAAAGCCCCTCCAGCATTAGATGCTAAGACCACCATACCTCCAAAAAACCAAATATCATCTTTATCTTTTATTATTTTTTGTAATAAAGCTGCCATTACAATAGCTGTTGTAAGATTATCTAAAGTTGCNGAAAAAATAAAAGTTAAANTAGATATAATCCANAATAATTTAACTCNANTNGTAGTTGTAATCCTNTCAGTAATAATTGTAAATCCCTGATGAGCATCAATAAGCTCNACAATNGTCATTGCACCTAACAGAAAAAAAAGTATTTCTGATATATGAACCAAATGATATGCTAATTCTTTTTCTACAAAATGATATCCCTTTGATGAAAGTAACACAAAAATTGTCCAACATAATATACCTGTGACTATTGCTGTAGCAGCCTTATCAATTTTAATTGGATGCTCCAAGACTATACATACATAACCTAAAATAAAGATGGAAACTATAATTGCTATCAAAATAAATTTATTGTTTTAATAATTTCTTTAATGATATTTCTAATGCTGTAGATGCTATATTTAATTTACTTGCACTTTGATTATAGCAATCTTGCAATGCATTAAATATAGTATTTGAACAATCNNNAAAAATATCTTTATCTGTCAATTCTAATCGTCTTTTNTCCATTAAATAAGCAAAAACTCTAGCCATTCCACAATTAGAAATAAAATCTGGGACTAAACTTAAATTATTATCTGCATATTCTGCAATGGTACCATAAAATATTTCCTTATCTGAAAATGGCACATTAGCACCTGCAGCTATAACTTCAACACCACTTTTAATTAATCTTTTTACATGATCTAGCTCAACTAACCTAGATGCTGCGCATGGGATAAAAACATCACATTCAATATCCCATATTGATTTATTTACTTCTTCAAATGATAAAGTATTTCGTCCTATTAATTTATTGCTTTTTTTACTTAAAAAGAACTCTTTAATGTCTTCAAAGGGGAAACCTTTTTCATTAATTACACCTGAATACTTGTCGATAATAGCAACGATTTTAGCTCCTGATTTTGAAAGGTAATAAGCTGCAGAAGCACCAACATTACCCCAACCTTGCACTATTACTTTCTTATTTTTTAAATCTCCACCCCATATATTATAATAGTGTTTAACAGATTCTGCTACTCCAAAACCAGTAATCATATCTGCTATCATAATATCTTGCTCCACACTTGGACTATAATCGGGATCTTCTAATTTTTTTTTGACTCCATACCGTAATTGTCCAATACGATTTATTTTTTCTGGTGAAGATGGGGAATAATGTCCCGAAAAAATACCTTCTTGGGGATGCCATACACCACAATCTTCAGTAAGTGGAATTACTTCATTAACTTCATCAATATTTAAATCACCACCGGTGCCATAGTAATTTTTCAATAAAGGTGAAACTGCTTGATACCATCTACTTAATACTTCTCTTTTTCTTGAATCTAATGGGTCAAAATTAATACCAGATTTAGCTCCACCAATAGGTGGGCCACACACAGTAAACTTAACCTCCATAGTTTTCGCAAGTGACAAAACTTCGTATCTGGTTAAGCCCTTTCTCATTCTTGTACCCCCACCTGCAGCTCCTCCACGCAAAGAATTGATTACAACCCAACCTACAGCATCCGTTTCTGAATCTTGCCACTCAAATACAATTTCAGGAGATTTTTTTTCATATTTTTCAAGCAATAACTTCATGAATTAAATTTACAAAAACTAAAAATAACAAGTAAAAAAAAATAAACACACTACATGAATAAATAGTTTTCAACATTATATATAATATATATCTCCAGAAGAGTGATTTTTATTAGCCCCGGTAGAAGAAGCAAAACAATTATCCTCATTTATATATCTTAAAAGGCCCAAAAAGCCAAATATAATTGCTTCCTTGAAGTTAATTAATTGATTTGAAGGCAAAATAATTTCTGTGTTTGTATGATATTGTATTCGTGATATTAAATAACTATTAAACACTCCACCGCCAGTAAAAAGAGCATTTGAAATATTATATTCTGAAAAAATATTAGCTATTTGAATAGAAATATGTTCAACATAAGTACACAATAAATCTTCTGGACTTAATTTATAGGAATCTATAATAGGAAAAAACTCTTTATCAACATGTTCCTTTCCTAAGGATTTAGGAAAAGATAATTTATAATAATTTATCGTTGACAATCTCTTTAATAACCCCTTATGTACTTGCCCTGTTAAAGCAATATTACCTTCATGATCATATTCTTGACCTTTTTTTTCTGATAAATGATTCAAAATAATATTACAAGGAGTAATATCGTATGCAATTCTCAAATTATTGTAATCATATGAAATATTAACTATACCCCCTAAATTGATACAAGCATCATATTCAGAAAACAACAGCTTATCTCCGACCGGAACCAATGGCGCACCCTGTCCACCAAAATTAATATCTTGCTGTCTGAAATTATTAACTACTGGGATTTTAATTCTTTCTGCAATAATTTTTCCAGACCCAATTTGAAGGGTATATCCATTTTCTGGCTGATGAAAAATAGTATGACCATGCGAAGAAATTAAATCTGGATTCAAATTATAATTTTCTAAAAAAGATATAATCGAATCTGATATAATATGAGCAAACTTAATATCCACATCTTCTATATTCTGTTCACGATTAAATAACTTTAAAAAATCTGATTTTANAGATTGATTATAGGAAAAAGTTTGTGATTGTAATAGCTTAAACCTCCATCTATCTTTTGTTTTATAATACTCAGCACAAGATATATCTAAACCATCCATGGATGTTCCTGACATAAGTCCTAATACCACGTATTTATCTTTTATATTTATCATAATAGTTTTTATTAAAATAGAAAAAAGAATTAATTTTGACACTAATTTTATATATAAAATATGGACTTCACTTTATCTACTGAACAAAAATTAATTAGAGACACTGCTAGAGATTTTGCCCAAAATGAATTACTAGAAGGAGTTGTTGAAAGAGATGAAAACAAGCAATTTCCAAAAATACAAATACAGAAAATGGCTGAAATGGGGTTTCTGGGGATGATGGTAAGCCCAAAATATGGTGGTGGTGGTATGGATACAATATCATATGTACTGGCAATGGAAGAAATTTCAAAAGTAGACGCTTCTTGTTCAGTGATTATGTCTGTAAATAATTCGCTAGTTTGTTGGGGTATAGAAAAATATGGATCTGAAGAGCAAAAAGAAAAATACCTTCATCGCCTTTCTTCAGGGGAAATTATCGGTGCTTTTTGTTTATCTGAGCCTGAAGCAGGATCAGATGCTACATCACAAAGAACAACTGCCATTGATAAGGGAGATTATTATTTGCTAAATGGCACTAAAAACTGGATCACTAATGGTAGTAGTGCATCAATATATTTAGTTATAGCACAAACAGATATTGACAAAGGGCACAAGGGCATTAATGCATTTATAGTTGAAAAAGACACACCCGGATTAACTGTGGGCCCAAAAGAAAACAAACTCGGAATTAGAAGTTCTGATACTACTTCAATTATGTTTGCAGATGTCAAAGTTCCTAAAAAAAATAGAATTCAAGAAGATGGATTTGGATTTAAATTTGCGATGAAAACATTAGAAGGTGGTAGAATTGGTATAGCTTCACAAGCTCTTGGAATTGCTAGTGGAGCATATGAATTAAGTTTGAAATACGCACAAGAAAGAAAAGCATTTGGAAAGGAAATAATTAAACATCAAGCAATCGCATTTAAACTTGCCGACATGGCAACAGAAATTGATTGTGGAAGACTACTATGCTTAAAAGCAGCATGGCATAAGGATAATAATATGAACTATGCTCTATCTAGTTCCATGGCTAAGTTATATTGTGCAGAAAAAGCCATGAAAATAACTACAGAAGCTGTTCAAATCCACGGTGGATATGGGTTTGTGAAAGAATATCATGTAGAAAGATTAATGCGTGATGCCAAAATCACACAAATTTATGAAGGCACATCTGAAATACAAAAAATTGTTATCTCCAGATCTATTTTAAAATAATTTTTTTCTCTACCGTACCATCATCATAAATTTCAATATTAAAGTTTTTATTAGTTGTTTCTCTACCTAGTACATCAAAAACCTTAATTAATGATTTTTTAGAATGAGTTTCATTTATAGATGAAGGCAAATAGACATAAATCATGACAGGATCGCTTTCACAACTTCTGTCATAATTAATTCCCCAATCATAGAAATAATAATAATAATCCTCAGAAGAACCATCATTACCTCCACCTTGAGTATAATAGCCCTCTGTTATTTCTACTACATTATTAATTGTAAAAGGAAAATTTGGCAATCCACCAGTAGTTCTTTTTAACATAGGATTATTATCTCCAAAATTAGTATTATTCATCTGTGAATTTGTCGTTAGAATATACTGTTCACCTGGTTCAATTTCCCAACCCAACTCAATAGTATATCCATCATCATTCGTTTCTGGAATATTTACAACTAAATCCATAACTAAGTTTCCACTATTATCTATTAATTCTATAGTTCTTTCACCAGCATAATCAGTATATACTTTCACACTATTTAAAGTGAAAGTTGTATAACAATCAAATAGTAATCCTCCATTATATACACTACTACTATAATCTCCATTTTGCCCTTCGCCTTCGTGTTCTGGTTCACCCACAGTTCCAGTGTAAGATTCTACAATAGCTTGATTAATCACAGAAAATATAGTGTTTTCATAAATTGGATTCGTAATATATGTAGACCCAACACTTAGTAAATTTCCATCTGAATCTAAAAAACTAACTAAATTACCTGGACAATCTAGCGAAACTGTTTCACCATAATTCACAAGATACATTAACTCATCTGGACATGGTGCATCAACAATAAAACTATCACAAAAATATTCACATGAACCATCGTCATTTGTTGCGTTAGCATCATAATTTTCTGCTGTTGAATCTGTACATCCAAAAAACTCGCATGAACCATCATTAATCACAGCAACAGGATCATAATTAGATGCATTTGGATTAGTACATCCAAATCCTTCATAAGAACCATAAGGAGTATGCAATATAAATAGCCCCTCTTGTTGATCTGTAGCTAATACTAAACCAGAAGGAAGATATGGATAAGCCCCCCAACAACCATCAAAACTACCACCTGTCATAGGTGAAGTATCATAATAAGCAACTTCAATTAAATTAAATGGATCACTAGCATCAATTACAGTAACACCCGAAGTATAATAAGACGTAATCAAATAATCTCCAAAGACATGAGTATTATGAGGAATCACATTTTCTTGAGTTCCACTAGCACCATCACCAGTCCATTCTTGGATTAAATCAATTTCTTGTATATCATATATATCCGAAACATCATATGCACCAACATAACAACCTGCAGTTTCATCAGTAGTAAATAAATAATTATTATCATCTGATATCCATGCATTATGAGTAAAATTACAAGAAGTTGGATACGAAGACATAATAGTTGGATTTTCTTTATCAACAACATTAATTACAGAAAATACTCCTGCATAAATTGCTGAGCCCCATAAAGTGTCTCCTCGCACCATACCATCATGTAAATAGTAATCATCAAAAACACCAGCTAAAGTAGGATTCATAGGATCGTTATTAAGATCTAGAATTACAGCACCACCGTTACCTGTATCAGCACCAAAAATATAAGCATAACCATTTTCATCAATATAAATATTGTGAGAAGTGGTGAAAAATTCTTCTGTATATACATATGTCTGNCCTGTTAAATCGCTTAAATCAACAATTAATAAGCCATCAGATGCTTCAGTTGTAACATAAGCATATTTGCCCCATGTTTTAACATCCCNCCAAGTGGAACTACTTCCATTTATAAAAAAAAGCTCTTCTGGACTAGAAGGATTAGTAACATCTACTACAGAAAAACCTGTTACAGTACCTACAAGAGCATATTCAATATTACCATCTGCATAACCCCAAATATCATTCGTGCCCTGAGAATATGGTAAATTACCAACTAAATCCATATTTAAACTTTCTTGCGAGAACACACAACAAGACAAAACACAACATATATATATAAGTACTTTTTTCATTTCAATTTAACTTAATAATTATAACACAAATGTACGAATTAGAATGAACATTCTGCCCAAATATTAATTCTTAATTTCTACCATAATTAATTTTTTTATAATTAATTTTTATTTCTTTAAAACCTTCCGAAAACTGATCCACTATGTCGGCTTTAATACTATTGCGTTCACAATTTAAATCCCTAACCTTTAAAGCAAGTCTACCTATTTCTTCTAACGGCAAATCCGTCCCCTTTCTAATATCACCTTCAGTATCCCATATTTTACCATTAATAACATACATTAAATCAACATAATTATCTAAATTCTCTTTATAAAGGTCTAGCTCTTTTTTATAAAAATTTAATTCTTCTGCCACATCTTCATTTGTTCTTTCGGACTTCAATTTAGTGATAGTATATCTATCTATTATTTCTGATATTGGCATTTTCATTTTTTAAAAGCTTTTAAACCACACTCTAAATAATCAACATAATTATTTGCGTTTTTTGCATAACTATANCCNANNGGATNNNCTAACAATTNNTCATCNGGAGTAATTAANACATGNANNGGNTGTGTNTTNTTAGNAAANGTAAGACTTTGNAGNGTNCTCCATTTATTNCCTATNGTTCNAATTTTCTTNTTNTTNATNTTTCCATCACGAGTAANAATATCAACTNTNTCTTGNTNNTCTNTAGGNAATNNTATNTTTTCATCTACATANAATGANATAACAACATAATCATTATTAAGTANACTNTTTACATTTTTATCTACCCAAACATCATCTTCAACCTTACGACAATTCACACAAGCCCATCCAGTAAAATCAATTAAAATAGGTTTGGCATTTTCTTTAGCATAACTAACACCTTTATCATAGTCGTGAAAAATATTTTGAATTTGATGTTCATGATTTAAATATGAGTAATACTTTGGAGGGGGGAAACCACTTAAAAATTTATGACTCCACCAATCTTGACCAATGATTCCAGGAAACAGGTAAATCATAAAACCAAATGTTACTACCCCGAAAGACATTCTACCTTTACTCAATGTTTGATTAGGACTATCGTGTGGGAACCTAATGAAACCAAATAGATAAAGCACTAGACCCAAAAATGTTAAACACCATAACGCAAAAAAAGTTTCTCTTTTTATCAAGCCCCATTGTTCAACTAAATCAGCATTTGAAAGGAATTTAATTGCTAATGCTATTTCTAAAAATCCTAATACAACTTTTACTGTATTAAGCCAACCTCCTGATTTAGGTAAAGATTTTAGCCAGGTTGGAAAAGCTGCAAATAATGCAAATGGCAATCCAAGTGCAAGTCCAAATCCAGCCATAGCTAAACTAAGCTTTAGAGAAACTAGAGCTGTGTCAAATCCTAAAAATGAAACAGTGTCAGCAGTAGCTGATGATAAGGTGCCGGCTAAGAGGGAACCTAATATTGGCCCTGTACAAGAAAAAGAAACTATAGCTAATGTTAAAGCCATAAAGAAAATACCAATCACACCTCCTATATCTCTTCCAGAACCAGCCTTATTACTCCAACTACTTGGAAGCGTGATTTCAAAATATCCAAAAAAGGAAATAGCAAAAACAAGAAAAATTATAAAAAAACTAATATTTAACCACGGATTAGTAGATATTTCATTTAAAACCTCTGGATTAATATTAGGCATTAAATGAAAAGGCAAACTTAGCAAAGTATATGTTGCAAATATAAATAGACCATAAAGCAAAGCATTATAAATAGCTTTAGATCTCTGCTCAGATCCTTTAGTAAAAAAACTAACAGTTAATGGAATCATTGGGAAAACGCATGGGGTTAAAAGAGCTATAAACCCACCTATTATACCTAACAAGAAAATTCCCCACAATGATTTTTCTCCTTTTTTTTCACCACAATTACCGATCGGATTATTTAGATCAATACTAGGTATTTTATAACTACTATTTTGAATTTTAGTATTCTGTTCTTTTATTGAATTTCCAATATTATTTTTTTTTTTAAAATCAAATAACAAGTCAACATAATCAGGTGGCAAACACATAGTAGCATTACATACCATAAATTCTAATTCTCCCTTTATAAGAGATAAATTTTCATCTAGTAATTTGATTTTTTGTTTAAAAACAGCTTTACTCTGAAAAGAAGATAAATTCATTTCAAAAACTGGATCAAACTTAGTGTTAGTATTAGACTCTACAACTGAATCAATTAATTCAAAAGACTTCTTTGTTTCATTAAAAAATGACAAACTCGTAGGAACAGGCCCATCTGGGTCTACATATTGTGAGTAAACATTCCAACCTTTTTCAATATCAGCTTCAACAACTAAATAATATAAATCTTCAGAAATATGTTCGACAGAAAAACTCCAGTCGACAGGATCTTCAATTTGAGAAAACATATTAAATGTTATTAGAGACAATAATAAAAACAAATACTTTTTCATATAAAAAAATTTACAGCTTTACAATATATACTTTTTTAGAATCTTCCACAAGCTTAAATCTATCATCAAGCCGTTCTCCTAGAACACATACAATATCATTATTTGAAATCAATACACAAGCTTTCTTTTTCCTTATTAAGGAAAATTTATCATCAATAAAATAATCACTTAACTTTTTAAATTGTTTCATTCCAAGGGGAATAAACCTATCTCCCTCTCTCCAAGGTCTAATTAATAATGGAAACTTCAATTTCGAATAATCAATATACATTAGATCTTTAGAAGCATCTTTTAATTGTATTTTATCCTGAGAAGAAATAGTGAATTTTATCTTGAAAGGCACATCAACATAAGGCAAGTCTTCTTCTACAACACAACTATCTATTTTGATATGCTTTTAAATAATTAACTCTCTTCTATCTTTAATCATATAATAATCATTATTAAAAAATTCTTTTCCTGATTGCGATTTTAAAGAATTAAAAACTGCATCAACATCTAAAAATCCGAAATCTGAAATAATCTCATATAATAATTGCTTAGCAGATGTCTCATCCAAAAGAGCAGGAATATTAATCCTAAATTCATTATTTTGCTCTATTAATAACTTTGCTTTTTTCTCTCTAATAATTTGAACATATAACTTTTCCACCTCATAAATTCTAGACATTGTCTTACCAATTGACATAGTAACATTAGGATTAATCTGTTGCATCAAAGGTATAAGTTGATTTCTAATTTTATTTCTAACATACTTATCATCAGTATTGCTACTATCTTCACGATAACTTAATTTATTTACGTAAGCATAGTTTAATATGTCTTTCTTATGAAAGGAAATTAAAGGTCTTATAATATTATCATGTGATTTCTTAATACCATGTAACCCAGAAATACCCGTGCCTCGAATTAAATTAATCAACACCGTTTCAATAGCATCATCATGATGATGAGCTGTGGCAAGAAAATTATAATTAAATTCTTTCTTAAGAGTTTTAAACCAATTATATCGTAGTTCTCGTGCAGCCATTTGAATAGATGTATTGTTTTTTTGAGCATACTCTGTAGTGTTAAATCTCTCAACAAATAATTTGATGTTATTGATTTTTGAAATCGAATAAATAAATTTCTCATCATCTTCGGACTCATTTCCTCGCAAACAAAAATTACAATGAGCAATAGCAAAGTCACAATTCATTTTTTGAAATAAATCAAACAACACAACACTATCTACCCCACCACTTAAAGCTAACAAAATACGTGTCTTATTAGAAACCCCAAGTTCTTTTAATATTCTAGAAAATTCTTTAATCATTTTTCAAGTACCTTAAAAATAGACTTAGCTTTCGCTAAACATTCTTCATATTCTAATTCTGGATTAGAATCAATAGTAATAGCCCCACCAACCATAAAGGAAAGATAACGACTTTGCTGATTATAAAAAACTGAACGAATAACAACATTAAAATCAAAATCGTTATTAGACTTAATATAACCTATTGAGCCAGAATATAAACCTCTTAATGTTGTTTCATATTTTTCAATCAATTCCATTGATTTAATTTTAGGAGCTCCAGTCATCGAACCCATAGGAAAAGATAATTTAATGGCATCAACTAAATGTGTTTGATGATCTAATTCACAAGAAATAGTCGATATTAAATGATGAACATCAGTATATGTATACAAGGCCGCTAACTCATCCACATGAACTGATTTTTTTTTTGCAAATTTTGAAAAATCATTTCTCACTAAATCTACAATCATAACATTTTCAGAAAAATCCTTAGAACTTCTCAGTAGATTTTTTTTTTGCTTTCTATCTAAAAGATTATCGGATAGTCTTTTAATGGTGCCCTTGATAGGTTGAGAAATAATTCTATCTCCCTCCTTTTTCAAAAATCTTTCTGGACTAGCACATAAACAAAAATGATTATTTATTCGATAAAAACTTGAAAATGGTGCCTTAGAAATCTGATTTAATTTAGAAAATAAAACAACAGTATCTATATCTACATTCTCAACATAAAATTCTTGACAATAATTCATTTCATAAATATCTCCAATTTGTAAATGTTCCTTAATAGCATTAATACTCTCTATATATTCGTTTTTGGTTATTCTAGATTTAATTTGCATTTTTTTAAAACCTTGAGAAATGAATGATATTTGATTGATTTCAGAAAATAAATTATCTATATCATCCCTTAAATATTTTGAATCATAAAAAATAATTAAGTCATGATCTTTTATTTTTAAAATAATTTCAGGGGAAAAAAAATGCAATCTTGGGAAAAATTGGTGGTCAAGATTATTTGAGCTTAAATTTTCAATACTATTTTTTAAATCATAAGTCAAATAACCAAATAACCAATCATTAGAAGAATCAATAAAATTTTTTAAATCAGAAAACGGCTCTTCTGAATCTAATAATTCTTGTTTTTTATTGTAAGCAAATAAAAAGTCAAATTCATCGTCTGGATTATCTGAATTACTATCTAAAAAACAAAAACAAGTAAAACGCCTAGCATAATCTAATAATTTTGATTTAAATGTACTGGGACATGAAAGTTGATATTTTATGCTTTTTTTGTCCATTAAAGTAAACTTACAATAAAAAATGAGGAAAAAATAACCACAGAAAATGAGTTTGGCACAGTTCTTGATTTTATATAATTATATTTATTTTAATAGCTCCGTGCAATTCGTCGCATTCTACGGGGGTAAATCAAAGGGTTGACAACCCTTCGGAGCATTAAAATAAACTCAAATACAAATAACGAATATATATTAAATATGCAATGGCCTATTATCAGTAGCAGATAAAGCGGCTTCTTTCATAACTTCACTAAAAGTAGGATGTGCATGAGTAATTCTAGCAATATCCTCAGAAGAAGCTCTATACTCCATTGCGACAACAGCTTCAGCAATTAAATCAGCACAGCGAGGACCTATCATATGTACTCCCAGTATTTCATCATTTACTGCATCACTAATAATTTTAATAAATCCATCGGTATCCATGGATATTTTTGCTCTACCATTAGCCTTAAACGGGAAGCTACCTACTTTAATCTCTCTACCCGACTCTCTCAACTCTTCCTCAGTAAAGCCCACAGAAGCAACCTCTGGCCAAGTATAAACAACATTAGGAATTAGATGATGATTAATTTCTGGCTTCTGACCCGCGATAATTTCAGCAACAAATACACCTTCTTCTTCTGCTTTATGAGCCAACATAGGTCCATCAATGACATCACCAATTGCATAAATATGAGGGTGTGAAGTTTGAAGAAGTTTATTAACAAGAATTTGGCCTGACTTAGAAGTTTCAATTCCAATTGAATCAAGACCCAAACCATTAGTATAAGCCTGTCTACCTATAGCAACCAAACAATAATCACCCGTTAATTCAACTTGCTCTTTTTTATTTGATTGAGCAATTAACTTAACACCATTTCCAGAATTTGTTATTTGCTCCACTTTATGAGATAAATAAAACTGAAAACCTAAATCTCTACTAAGCACTTTTTTCAACTCTCTACCTAAACTAAAATCCATAGAAGATAGAATTCCAGAAGAAACATCAACGACAGAAACTTTTTAGCCCATTCTAGCATATACAGATCCTAATTCCAAACCAATGACTCCCCCGCCTACAATTATTAAACTCTTCGGAATCTCACTTAACGAAAGTGCTTCTGTAGAACTAATAATACGTTTTTTATCTATATTAAAAAATGGAAGTGAAAATGGTTTTGATCCTGTTGCTATAATAATATTGGTGCCTTTTATTTTTTCGATTTTTTTCTCACCAGAAATACTAATTGTATGTGTATCTAAAAATGCGCCTGTTCCATGAAAAACTGTGATTTTATTTTTTTTCATCAAAAATTCTAAACCTTGATGCATCTCTGAAATAATTTTTTCTTTTCTACTCATTGTTTGAGCAATATTTATTTTTAAAGAACTTGTGCTAATACCATGGTCCTTGAACTCATGTTTAGACTTAAAATAATGCTCTGATGACTCTAATAATGCTTTTGACGGAATACAACCGACATTTAAACACGTGCCTACGAGAGTAGGGTATTTTTCTACAATAGCGGTTTTCATTCCTAATTGTGCGCATCTTATTGCAGCCACATAGCCACCTGGACCTGAACCTATAACTATAACATCAAATGTATTCATATTGTAAGATATTTTAGATTACAAAAATAATAGTTCCCATCCATTTATTTACGTGAAAATTGAAGTTTATTAATGACAAAAAAATACAAAAACACAAGAATGGATAAAAAAGCTGATATTCTACCTAAAAAATCTCCATGTTTGACATAAAAAGTAGATGTAGTATTTAACTCAAGAGTTGCTTTAATAACACCTTTTTCACTCCACCCTAAAGATTGTTCAATTTCTCCAAGGGGATTTATAACAGATGAAATTCCTGTGTTTGCTGATCTGGCAATATATCTTCTTGTTTCTATTGCACGTAGCTGTGCATACATATGATGTTGCCTATAGCCACTAGTATCTTTCCACCACCCATCATTAGTAATAATAAAAATAACTTGTGCTCCATTTTTCACAAATTTCCTAACATAATCACCATATATAGACTCATAACAAATTACAGGTGCTATTGATTGATTAAATATCGAAATAGTATCTTGTTTTGAAAAATTACCAATAGAAGTAGACTCACCAATATTTAGAACTCGATCTCCTAAAAAAGGGTACAAAATACGTTGAAAAGGCATCTGCTCTGCGCCAGGTACTAGTTTAGACTTATGATATGTAGCAATTTTATAATTTTGGCCTCTCATATATAAAACTGAATTATATAATTTATACCATGAATCTTTATGCTTTCCCAAAGATTTAGACGTAGCACTTTTTTCAGACAATCCTAAAGTTGTAGCGCCCACTATAATATCAAACTGATATTTATCTATCCATTGATTTAATTTTTTTACACTCAGATTTTTGTCAAACTGATGTTCCCAAATAGGGTCAATTAAAAAAGTTTCAGGCAAAATTAAATAGTTAAAAGTGCTGTCTATATATCCCCTTATTAACTCAGAAACATCTTCTATTTGATCAAACTGAGGAAGAGAAAACTTGTCAGTATAAGGATCTATATTAGGCTGAACAACAAGCACATTAATAGTATCAAATACACTATCCTGAGTGTCTTCTGAAGACATGAAATCACTCTCATATTTATATTGATTATAAAGAAATTTTGAGAATAAAAAAGGTGCTAAAATAGCAACAAAAAGTGCCAAAACATATGCTTTAGCATTTTTAAAAAATGGGCTCTTTTCATAGCACTTAAATACTAATATATTTATCATCAATATCCAAAGTGTGCCACCTAAAACGCCGGTGTAAGAATACCATTGAACTAATACTGGATGAGCAGAAAACACATTACCTAATGTGAGCCAAGGCCAACTTAAGTCCCAATTTAAATGTAAATACTCGAAAGCAATCCATAGTATAGGTAAAAGAAAAGTGGGGTTTTTCCATTGCACACTATTTTTAATTTTTGCATACAGATAAAACACTAGAGCCATGAATAATGAATTACATAGTATAGCGAAAACAGCACCTGCTACATGTGCATTATTAACCCAAAAAGTAGTCAATAAATTAAAAATAAAAAATGTGCAGTATGAACTAACAAAATAACCTGTATATGAGATTTTTTTATCCTTAATATCTTTTTCTAAAATTAATAGTGGAACTAAAGCAATAAAAATGAAAAATGTAAAAAATGTAAGTGGAGGCCAACTCAAAAATAGCATCAATCCACCAGAGCCTATAAATAAAAAAAATCTCAATCTCATAAATTAAAGATAAAGTCAGAGTTATAATTAAATATAAAACAAGAATTCAATCTATAAAAAAATGATAAAAGAAAATTATTTTTTATTTTTATTTAATAGATGTATATTCCATACGTATTAAAAATACTAGATGATAAAATTAATTTTAAGTAAGTAATTATGAAATTTTCTGCAAAAATCAGTATCATGCCACACGATGCATTATTAGATCCACAAGGAAAAACGGTTGAAAATAATACATCTAAACTTGGGATAGACAACATATCAAATATTCGTATTGGAAAACATGTTTTTTTAGAATTAGAAAGCAAAAGTGAAACCGAAGCAAAAGAAACTATAAAAGAAATATGTGAAAAGTTATTAGTAAATCAAATTACTGAAAAATATGATTTCGAAATTTTTGATAATTAAAATTTGAAATTATCACCTAAGTATAATTTTCTAACCTCTACATCACTAATTAATTCACTCGTCTTTCCATATTTTAATATTTTTCCATCATACAGCAAATAAGATCTATCTGTTATAGATAAGGTTTCTCTCACATTGTGATCCGTAATTAACACCCCAATACTTCTTTCTTTTAATTGTTTAATCATATTTTGAATGTCTTGAATAGCAATAGGGTCTACACCTGCAAAAGGTTCGTCTAGTAAAATGAATTTTGGCTTCATTGAAATAGCTCTAGCTATCTCAAGTCTTCTTCGCTCACCACCCGAAAGTAAATTANCCTGCGTGTTTTTTATACGTCTCAACCCAAAATCATCTAGTATTTTCTCCAACTCTAAATACTGTTCTTCTTGCTTTAAATCAAGTGTTTCAAGGACTGATATAATATTGTTTTCCACTGTCATATGTGTAAACACTGATGGTTGCTGCGGCAAATAACCCACCCCTTTACGGGCCCTTATATACATGGGGTCAGAAGAAATATTATAATTATCTAACAAGACATCGCCTTCAAATGATCTAATTAAACCAACTAGCATATAAAATGTAGTTGTTTTGCCAGCTCCATTAGGACCTAATAAGCCAACAACTTCACCCTTATTTAACTCAATAGAAACATCATTAACGACATATCTATTTCCATATTTTTTTTTTAAATTTTTTGCTATTAATCTCATGATTTAGACGACATTAGACGAGAAATAAAAATTGAAAATTCATATAACATAAATATTGGAAGACCTATTAAAATTTGACTAAAAACATCTGGTGGAGTTAATATTGATGCAATTATTAGTATTACAACGAAAGCATGTCTTCTATATTGCTTTAATTGCTTCGCAGTTACCAGATTAAATTTGGTTAAAAAATAAATCACAACTGGAAGTTGAAATAACAAACCTGTTGTTAAAATAATTTTAGTAATTGTTTTAATGAACGAAATAAAGTGGATTTTATTTGTGACTTCACCACTAATACTATATGAACTTAAAAAATTTATTGAAAATGGAACAATGACATAATAGGCAAATAATATACCAATTATAAAAAGACAACAAGAAAATAAAAAAAACAGAATGGAATTTTGTTTTTCAGACTTATACATTGCTGGGGAAACAAATAACCATATCTCAAATAAAACATATGGAAAAGCTATAATAAAACCTGTCACAAAAGACACTAATATATGCATAGTAAACTGACCTGTCATTTCAATATTCATTAAAATAAAAGGCATATCTTGAATGCATAATTTATCTGAAATACTACATAAAAAAACATATGTTGGAAATGAGTTTTCTTTACAAGCAAAAATAATCTGATCAAATAAAAATTCCTTATTTAAAAAAGTAATAAAAGTTCCCACAATAACGGCGATAACTGATCGTGTCAAATGCCATCTTAAATCTTCCAAATGAGAAAGAAATGATTCTTTTTTCTTTTTTTTCTCTACTTTCATCTGACTAAAAGAGGTTTTGGTTTAAAATATCATGTAGATGAATAACACCAACATATTTCTGGTTTTCTATAATTAACAATTGTGTAATATTATGTTTTTTCATAACACTAAATGCTTCAAAAACTAAAGTTTTGTGATTAATTATTTTAGGATCTTTCGTCATTAAATCGACAGCTTTTATATGTTCCATATCTATTTTTCCTTCAAGCATTCTTCTTAAATCACCGTCTGTAATAATACCAACTATTTTGTTTTCAAAAATTACAGCAGTTGCTCCTAACCTATTTGATGATATTTCCATAATAATTTTATCAAGCTTATCATATAATTGCACTTGCGGTTTATTATTCAAATCACATATATCTTTAACAGTTAGATTAAGTCTTTTACCCAAAACTCCACCAGGATGAAATCGCGCAAAATCCTCTTTTGAAAAATTTTTAATTCTTAATAGACTTATTGCTAAAGCATCGCCCATCACTAATTGCATAGTTGTACTAGTAGTTGGCGCTAAGTTATTAGGACAAGCCTCTTTTTCTATAGATAAATCCAAAACACAATCCGAATTTATGGACAAATAGGAGTCTAAGTTGCCTGTCATAGCTATAATTTTATTATTCATCTTTTTAATTAAGGGAATAAGTTGCTTTACCTCATCTGTATTTCCACTTTGGGAAATAAATAGTATAACATCTATAGAATTAATATTTCCTGCATCTCCATGTAAAGCATCACTGGCATGTATAAATGAAGCAATTGTGCCAGTAGAATTTAATGTCGCGGCTATTTTCCTTCCTATTATTCCACTTTTACCTAATCCAATAATAATGACTCTTCCCTTAGAACTTGAGATTAAATTTACCGCAGAAGTAAAGCTTGAATCTATTCGATCTCTAAGTTTTATTAAAGCATTTGATTCATCGGTAATTAAATCTTTACCGATTTGAATAATATCTATATCATTTTTCATAAAAAAATCTAAAAAAATAATTATCTTATTGTAGATAAAATTAAATGTATTTTTTTAAAAACATCATTCATAAATGGAAAAGATTAGAGAAAATATCCATAATACTCTAACTGAATTCTTTGGCTTCAAAAAGTTTAAAGGTAACCAAGAAGAAACTATTGAATCTATAATTTCAGGAATTGACACATTTACTATAATGCCAACAGGGGGTGGAAAATCCCTATGCTATCAATTACCTGCACTCATTATGGATGGCACTGCCATTATTATTTCACCTCTCATTGCTTTAATGAAAAATCAAGTTGACACAATACGTAGTCACGCTAAAAATCAGGATATAGTACATTTTTTAAATTCCACTTTAAATAAAAAAGAATTTGAGGAAGTGAAAATGCATGTTTTACAAGGAACAACAAAATTATTATTTGTTGCACCTGAAACAATTAGTAAAGAAGCAAATGTCTCTTTCTTTAAGAATGTACAAATATCCTTTTTTGCGATTGATGAAGCACATTGTATTTCTGAATGGGGCCATGACTTTAGACCAGAATATAGAAAGCTCAAAACGATTATTAGCAATATTGGAAAAAAACCTATAATAGCCTTAACTGCAACTGCAACACAAAAAGTGAAAAAAGATATAGTCAAAAACTTAGGTCTAGAAAATTATAATTTTTTTCTCTCATCATTTAATCGGCCTAATCTATATTATGAAATTAAATATAATTTAGACCCCGATAAAGAAATCGTAAAATTTATAAAACTCAACAACAAGAAATCAGGTATAATTTACTGTCTTTCAAGAAAAAAAGCAGAAGAAGTTTCAGAACTACTAAACCTAAACAACATCAAAAGTCTGCACTATCATGCTGGTTTAGACTCCAAAGTTCGAAAAGAAACTCAAGAAGCTTTTTTAATGGAAAAAGTAAATGTAATTGTTGCTACTATTGCATTTGGAATGGGGATTGATAAGCCAGATGTAAGATTCGTAATTCATTATAATCTGCCAAAAAGTTTAGAAAACTACTATCAAGAAACTGGGCGAGCTGGAAGAGATGGAGGAGAAGGGAAATGCATCTTATTTTATAATCAAAATGATGTGGAAAAATTTCAAAATTTATATGCAAAAAAACCGGTTTCTGAAAAAGAAATCAATATGGAATTACTCGAAGAAATGATTGCATATATTTCTATTGGAGAATGTCGAAGACAAAAAATTCTTCATTATTTTGGAGAAAAATATCAAGAATCTCATTGTCATAAAAATTGCGATAATTGTAATTCACAAAAGGAAAAAAAAGATGTAACTCAAGAACTTTTAATTATTCTTAAAGGACTCTTTGAAACTAATACACATTTCCATACAAATGAAATAATTAGTGTTTTAAAAGGTAAAAATAATAAAATTCAACACTATGATATCAGTGGTTTAAATTGCTTCAAACAACTAATATCACTAGAAGACTTTACAATCAAACATATCATTGGAAAGGCTATAATTAATAATTTAATTGAAAAGAACACAACTTCATATGGAAAAATTTCAATTACTGAAAAAGGTAAACTTTTTATAAAAAATCCAACGTCATTTTTTATCAAAAAACATAAGAAAGAGCAAACAATAATCAAAGAAGAGTCACCCACCATAATTGACAAAACACTATTAGAAATTTTAAAAACAATTAGAAAAAAAATTGCAAATAAAAACAATCTGCCACCATTCATAATATTTCAAGACCCATCATTAGAAGATATGTCAATCCAATATCCAACAACAATAGAAGAGTTAAAAAATATTATTGGAGTTGGACACGGAAAAGCAGAAAAATTTGGAAAACAATTTATTGAAAAAATAAAACACTATGTTCAAGAAAATAATATAGCACGAATAGAAGATTTTGTTGTCAAATCAAAAGCAAAAAAAAATGATTTAAAAATCTTTATTATTCAAAGTGCGGATAAAAAGATACCCTTTGAAGATATTGTTGACCAAAAAAATATTACTATGGACACACTAATTGATGAAATAGAAATTATTGTTAATTCTGGCACAAAAATAAATATTGACTATCATATAAATGAAATTTTAGACGAAGAACAACAAGAAGAAATACGTGAATATTTTTTATATGAGGCTAAAAATGATTCGATTATTGAGGCAGATTCATATTTTGAACAAGAATATGAAGAACAAGAAATTAAACTTGTAAAAATTAAACTTATGTCTGATATAGCAAATTAGACGCCACTAAATAGCTCATTAGACCAACACCAATTTCTAAACTTTTCTCATCTATATTAAAGTGTGGAGTATGAACAAGATTATTGATGTGATTATTTGCAACCCCTAAGCGAAAAAAACAACATGGAAGTTCCTGGGAAAAATAAGAAAAATCTTCTGAAGCCATTCGAATATCTAGTTTTTTAACTGAATCCTGATCTAAAAATTCTCTACTAAGTATTTCACAATTCTTTGTCAATTCAGGATTATTATATAATGATGGATAACCTTTTATAATTTTCATTTTACAAGTAGCCTGATGTTTTATGCCTATTTTTTGTACTTCATCTAATAAAATTCCATGTACTAAATATCTAAAATCTTCATCTAAAGTTCTTAATGTCCCCTCTATCTTTGCTTCTTCTGGTATGACATTTGAAGCTCCATACGCACGAAAATCACCAAATTCTAAAATATATTTTTTAGATGCAGGTAATTGAGCAACTATATTCTTAACATTAAGAATAATTTCTGCTCCAATAGTAATTGGATTAATCACTTCATCAGGTAAAGCGGCATGACCACCTTTCCCTGTAATTAGTATAGACAATTCGTCACATGCTGCCATATATTGTCCAGGACGAAAGCCAACGGTCCCAACTTGAAATTCTGGATACACATGTAAAGCAAACATTTTATCTACTTTTGGTTTTTCTAATACACCTTCTTTAATCATTAAAGATGCACCTCCCGGCAATTTTTCTTCTGCAGGTTGAAAAATACATTTAATAGTTCCTCTTAAATTGTTTTTTAACTTATTTAATACAATTGCCGTTCCCAGTAGAACCGCTGTATGAGCATCATGGCCACAAGCATGCATAACACCATCATATACTGATTTATAAGAAATATCATTTTTTTCTTGAATTGGCAAAGCATCCATATCGCCTCTAACACCAATCACCTGCGTGTCTGGATTTTGACATTCAATTAAAGCAACTACTCCATAACCAGCTACTTTATGCTCATATTTTATGTGATTTTTTTCAAGTACGGAACATATATACTGAGATGTTTCCTTCTCTTGAAAAGATAGCTCCGGATGTTGATGTATCCACCTTCTAATAGCAACTATCTCACTAAAAATAGATCTTGTAATCTGTTTTATTTTGTTTTTAATATCTTCGTTAGACATAAACATAAAATTAGTCAAAGAGATGAAAATTAAAAAATTTACTTTCAATTCATTTCAAGAAAACACATATATAGTACATTCTAATAAAGAATGTATGATTATAGACCCTGGGTGCAACAATCCTGAAGAAGAAAATTTAATAAAAAAATATATCTCGGAAAATCAATTAATTCCAAAAGAATTAATTAATACCCATTGTCATTTAGATCATATTTTTGGAAATCACTTTATTGCAAACACATACAATTTGACCCCAAAAATGCATGAAAGAGATTTACCACTTTTAACTAAAGCAGTAGATATTGCAAAGTTATATAACGTAAATTTAACACCACCACCCTTAGATGTCCAAAAGATACATGAAAATGACATGATTCATATAGGAGCTACTTCTTGGCAGGTTATTTTTACTCCTGGTCATGCTCCTGGTCATATCTGCTTGCTCAATGATACTGATAAAATACTTTTAGCAGGAGATGTTTTATTCCTAATGAGTGTTGGAAGAACTGACCTGCCATTATGTAATCATGATGACTTAATAGATAGTATAAAAAACAAATTATTTTTACTAGANGACAATGTTAAAGTTTTTTGTGGACATGGTGATAACACAACTATTGGTTTTGAAAAAAAAAATAATCCTTTTGTAAAACCTAATTACTAATTAGGTTGAGAATTTTTTTCTCAATATCTTTTACTTTTAATTCTTCTAGATTGAATACTGTTTCTAGATTATTTTGCCTCATGACATCTTGCATAATCTTATCTTGAACAATCCCTTTTTGCATAGCTTCATAATAATCAAGAGAACTAAAAGTAACCATAGAATATAACGGCATCCATTTTTCAGGATGTTTATTCGAAAACCATTCTTCAATTTTTTTCTGCAATAAAAATTNTNGGTTAGCAGTTTTTGATTGCATCTCAATAAAATTAGCCATTGATAAATCCTGCATTGCTGATGTATTCAAATAACGCTTAGATAAAAAATCAGCTATATTATTATCCGAAAGATTGTGATTTTCATTAATCCAATTGTTTAATAAAAAACAATCTTCAAAACCCGCATTCATGCCCTGACCATAAAAAGGCACAGTGGCATGGCAAGCATCTCCTATTAAAATGGTATTCTGTTTTTTCCAAGAGCTACATCTCACAAAACCTAAACGTGATGTTGGATTATCAAAATACTGTATTTCTAAATCTGGTATCAAATCAATTAAATCTGGAAAATACGACAAAAAGAACTTTCGAACATCTTGTATATTCTCTATTGAAGAAAATGAGTCACGACCTTCATTAGGAGCAAACAATGTACAAGTAAATGTACCATCTAAATTTGGTAGTGCAATTACCATAAATGATTGTCTTGGCCAAATATGTAGTGAATCATTTGGGAGCTTGTGTGTACCATCTAAATTCGAAGATATAGTAAGCTCTTTATACGAAGAATCTATAAATTTCTCTGTCATGTTCACATCAGCAAATGACCTAGACATATGCTTTCTAATTAATGAACCCGCTCCATCTGCAGCAAAAATATAATCCGAAATACTAGAAGCCCCATTTTTAAAAAATAATTCAGTATTTAAAAAATCTACTTTTTCACATTCGTAATTAAAATAAAATCTAACACCAATTTTTTCCGCTATATTAACTAATCTTTCATTCAAATCATGTCTTGAAACAGAGTAAATCGCTTGATTATTTTTACCATATTTTTGTTCAGTTAAAGACCCTTTAACCGAATGCATAATTCGTTTATACATAGGCATCGAAATTTCCATAATTTCCTTAGTAATACCTAATGGTTCCAGTGCACGTATTCCTCTATTAGATAAAGCTAAATTGATCGATCTGCCTGCTTGATTAATATCTTTTCGAAGATCAGGTCTTTTATCAAAAACAGACACACTAGCTCCTTGTTTACTTAAATAAATGGACAGTAAACTTCCTACTAATCCTCCCCCCACAATAGATATATTTTTATTTTTTAAATGCATTTTATGAGTGTATTATAAAATTTAGCAACATCTTGGAAAGAATTATATAATGGCACAGGTGCCATTCGCATAACATTAGGTTCTCGCCAATCTAAAAAGACACCATTTGATTTTAAATAATCATAAATATATTCTCCATTATTTTCAATGAAAACAGATAGTTGAGATCCTCTTTCTTCAGGCTTTCCAGGTGTAATAATTTTAAAATTATTAGTAGATTTTAATTTATTATATTCTTTAATAGCGCTTTCTAAATATGCAGTTAATCTATTGCGTTTAGCAATTAATTTAGGCATTCCAATTTCATCAAATAACTCTATAGAATTTCTATACACAGACATTCCAAGGACAGGCGCATTAGATAACTGCCAGCCTTCAGCAGTATGAATTGGTTCAAACTTATCTTGAAGTACAAATCTATTTTTTAATTTATGTCCCCACCAAGCAGATAAACGAAAAGGTTTTTTCTTAATTTGCTTTTCATGAATAAATACAGTTGATACATTTCCTGGACCAGCATTTAAATACTTATAAGAACACCAAGCAGCGAAATCAACTTCCCAATCATGTAATTGCAAATCAATATTTCCAGCAGCATGAGCTAAATCAAAACCCACAATTATATTATGCTGATGCCCAATTTCTGTAATTTTTGCAATATTAAATACCTGTCCCGTATAATAATTAACGCCACCTATGAAAATTAAAGCTAATTCATCTTTATGTGTCTCAATCAATGAATACAACTGGTCTTCATCTACCACCCCATTTGAGTCAGAAGGAATAAAGACAATAGAATTATCGGGATTAAAACCATTTAATTGTATTTGACTTTGTACTATATATAAATCTGATGGAAATAAATGTGGTTCACATAAAATTTTATATTTTTCTTTTGTTGGTTGATAAAAGGAAGTTAACAACAAATGAAGATTAACAGACAATCCATTCATAGTAACTACTTCATTGGTTTTTGCACCCACAAGACGAGAAGTCGCTGACTCTAAAGATTGATGATAATTTACCCACGCTGTTTTTGCCTTAAAATGACCTTCTACCCCCATTTTCTTCCAATCCTCCATTTCTTGTTTTAAATAGAAATCATAATTTTTACGTTGTAACCCTAATGAGTTTCCGGCAAAATAAATAGAATCTTGTTGATTAAACTTTGGAATATTAAAATCATTTCTATAAACAGATAATTCGTCTTGACTATCTAATTGTTTAGCCGCATTAATATCAAATAATATATTGTTCATAGAGTTGAATTTAAAAAAAGGATGCTAGCAATACAAATAAACACATTATTATTGACACACCTTCTACTATAATTCCATAAAAGATGAAAGATTTATTTTCATTGGCAAAATATAAAACAATCGAGGTTAGTTCAATTGATATAAATAGTGCGATAAAAAAAGGTGCAGAAATAGTATAATTAAAAACATCTATAAGAAGAATAACTTGAATTATAAATAAACAAAACCAGCCAAATAATTTAGCACGGAACACACCAACTGTATTAGGTATCGTTTGTATATTATCAGCTTTTATATCTCTAATGTCAAATGGAATTAATACTGCTATCAAAAATAAAATTCTTTGAAATAAAAAACTTAAGACCGAATAATCAACTACATAGCCTTCATATAATAACGGGACAAGCAACGTAATATAGCTCCATGTTACACTAATTAAGAAAATTTTAAATAGTGGAATGCCTCTAAGTGAATAAAAATTGCCATTTAACTTAATATTTGACTGATAAAAAAGACTAACAAAAATAACTGGAGATATTAAAAGTAAAAATGGGAAACCTAAAAAAAAACAAAAAAAGAGGAGAAAAAATCCTGATGTTATAATAATAAGATAAATAAGTGATTTATTGTTTTGAATCCATAATGGTAGAGTGTCATTTTTTTTTAATTTTAAAAAATTAAAAACCCTCATGTAGTTATAACAAAATAATGTGGAAAAAAAAACAAATCCTCCTATCATTAGGTTATTAAATTGAAATATAATTTCTGTAATTTTATATAAACAAAATGCTGAGCAAGCAACCAAAATATTTGTATAAATTAAAAAGGGAAAGTAATGTTTCACAGTATTTTTAAGTTAAACACTAAATTACATAAAATGATTTAGGTTTTTTAATTGATAAATTATGATAAAATATTATTTTTAAATTATGTTACCAGAAACAGACTTTATAAACCGACATATTGGCCCTAGAAAAGCTGACACAGAAAAAATGTTGGAAATCATGCGGCTAAAAAATATGGACGAGCTCATTGATAAAACAATTCCAAAAAACATAAAATCTAATGAAAATTTAAATACTGGAAAACCAATGAGTGAAGCTCGGTACTTAGAGCATATTCAAAAAATAGGTCGAAAAAATAAAACTTATCGTAGTTATATTGGATTAGGTTATTATAATAATATTTTACCTGGTGTGATTCAAAGAAACATCTTAGAAAATCCCGGATGGTACACTGCTTACACACCATATCAAGCAGAGATTTCACAAGGACGACTAGAAGCACTATTTAATTTTCAAACCGTAATAACTGAATTAACAGGAATGAAAATCACAAATGCATCTTTATTAGATGAAGCTACAGCGGCTGCTGAAGCAATGACAATGAGCTACCACTGTAGACACAGATCTAAAAAAAAGAATGAAAAAAATGTGTTTTTAATATCTGAAAATTGTTTTCCTCAAACTATTGATGTAATTAAAACTCGAGCAAATTCAATGGGAGTAGAAATCAAAATAATGGCTGATGAAAATTTTGTTTTTGACAAAACTGTTTTCGGTGCTATTGTTCAATATCCAGCAAAAACGGGACTTATTAAAGACTATACTCAATTAACTAAAAAAGCACATCAACATGATTGCTTACTTACTGTAGCAGCAGATTTATTAAGTTTAACCCTTTTAAAACCACCTGGCGAATTTAATGCAGATATTGTTATAGGATCATCTCAAAGATTTGGTATCCCTTTAGGATATGGTGGGCCACATGCAGCTTATTTTGCAACAAAAGAAGAGTTCAAAAGACATGTTCCAGGTAGAATAATTGGAGTGTCATCTGATGTATCTGGCAAAAAAGCTTATAGAATGGCTCTTCAAACAAGAGAACAACATATACGAAGAGAAAAAGCAACTTCAAATATTTGTACATCACAAGTATTATTAGCTGTAATGGCGGGAATGTATGCAGTATATCATGGTCCAGAAAAACTAAAGAAAATCACTAAGAATATACATTACTATAGCTCTACACTGGCAATAAATCTTGAAAAACTTGGCTATAAACAAATGAATAAATATTTTTTTGATACTTTGCTAATTGACACAAATGATATTTCAACAAAAAATATAAAAGTTTATGCAGAAGATGCAAAAATGAACTTCAATTATATATCTGATAATCTATTATCAATAAGCATAGATGAAAAAGATGACTGGAAAAATATTCAAGATATTTTACAAGTTTTTGCAAAAGCCAAAAATGAAACTAATATAGATTTTAGAGAAAATAAAACTACAGGAAAATTTATTCCTGAAAATCTAATTCGAAAATCTGATTTTTTGAATTATGAAGTGTTTAAATCGTATCATTCTGAAACAGAGTTAATGCGATATATAAAATCTCTTGAAAATAAAGATCTTTCATTAACACATTCTATGATTCCTCTAGGATCATGTACTATGAAATTAAATGCTGCTGTTGAATTGTTTTCTTTGAGCTCACCTGACTTTTCTAACATACACCCCTTTGCTCCATTAAATCAAGCAAGAGGTTACCATATTATTTTTCATGAATTAGAAGAAGCATTATGTGAAATCACAGGTATGGCAAGTGTCTCACTACAACCGAATTCAGGAGCACAAGGAGAATACGCTGGTCTAATGGTAATAAAAAAATACCATGAATTTCATGGGGATTATAATCGAAATATTTGTCTCATTCCATCCTCGGCACATGGCACAAATCCTGCGAGTGCTATAATGGCTGGAATGAAAGTTGTGATTATTAAATGTGATGAAAATGGGAATATTGATCTTGATGATTTAAAAGAAAAAATAAAAAATTATCCGGAATCTATTTCTGCTTTAATGATTACATATCCATCAACGCATGGAGTATTTGAGGAAAAAATTACTGACATAACTGATTTAATTCATAAGGCCGGAGGTCAAGTATATATGGATGGTGCCAACATGAATGCTCAAGTAGGATTAACAAATCCAAAAATAATAGGATGTGATGTATGTCATTTAAATTTACATAAAACTTTTGCTATTCCACATGGTGGAGGTGGACCGGGCATGGGACCAATTGCCGTAGCAGAACATTTAAAAGATTTTACACCTACGAGTGCTGTGATAAATTATGGAGGAAAACATGGCGTTTCATCAATATCTGCAAGCCCTTGGGGAAGTGGTTTAATTTTAACTATATCTTATGCATATATAAAATTACTAGGATCCAAAGGGCTAAGAAAATGTACAGAAATAGCCATTTTAAATGCTAATTACTTAAAGTGTCTGTTAGAAAAAGATTTTCACATTCTATATACAGGTAAAAATAACACTGTTGCTCATGAAATGATTCTTGATTGTCGAGAATTTAAATTAAAAAATATCACTGTGGCAGATATTGCTAAAAGATTAATGGACTATGGGTTTCATGCACCAACTGTCTCATTCCCCGTTCCTGGGACCTTAATGATTGAACCAACTGAAAGTGAAAGCAAACATGCTTTAGACACATTTTATGAAGCTATGCATTCTATTAAAAATGAAATCAATCAAATTACTGACGAGACAAATAATTTATTAAAAAATGCACCACACACACAAGAAATGTTAGCAGATGATAATTGGCCTTACCCCTACTCAAGAAGCGAAGCGGTTTTTCCTACTGAATCAGTAAAAAACAATAAATACTGGCCAAGTGTTAGAAGGATTAATGAGGTGCAAGGAGACAGGAATTTAATTTGCTCATGTGCATCAATAGAAGCATACGAAGAAAAAAACGAGACAATCGCCTCATAAATCATTAAAAAAATCGTAACTTTAGTACCCTCTCTTTTATAGAGATGTTCTAATACATAGAAAATTAATAACTAAAAAAAACTAATATGAAAAGAATTATTACTTTATTTTTTACTCTTGCAGTAATCTCTTTTACATTTGCTCAATCTGATGCAAATATAAAAGTTAAAAGATCTGCAAAAGAAGCTTCACTTAAATTAGGAAACACAGAAGTAGCTATTCAACCTCGATCAGTAGATTGTATTTGGGAAAGCGATTTTTCTGATGCCTCTGAATGGGTGATGGATTATGACACAAATGACTGTGCAGACGACTGTGGTTGGGAAATTGGAGAAAACTTAGAATGTACTGGATTTTATCCAATTAATCCAATTGAATCTGCGAATGGATATTACGCCATGCTTGATTCAGATGCATATGGTGGTGAAGAAGGTGGTACTGAAACAGAAGACGCATGGTTAACAATGGCTGATGCTGTTGACTGCTCTAATTTAGATAATGTTATTGTAGAGTTCGACACATGGTACAGAAGCTGGACATATGAAAAATGCTGGCTAGTAGTAAGTACTGATGGCACTTTTCCAACAGACTTAACACCTGACACAGAAGCAGATCCTGCAAATGGAATCTATGAAATATTTCCTGGAATATCTGGAGATGGAGGCGCTGACCTAGGAGACAATCCAACTACAAAAAGAATTAATATTTCGGAAGTGGCTGGTGGACAATCTCAAGTTTGGGTTAGATTTAACTTTACTGGAACATTGGGCTACGCTTGGTTTATTGATAGAGTTTGTGTTGCGGAACAACCAGCTGATGATATTGAATTAGCATATGGAGTTGTAACACATAATGGAACAGGAGAAGAATATGGAAGAGTTCCAACATCACAAGTTGGTGATGCAGTTACTTGTGGGGCTGGAGTATATAATTTTGGTGTGAACTCACAATCAAATGTAACTGTAGAAATGGACGTAGTTAACTCACTAGGATACCCTACACTTTCAGACATATGGGATGAACAGGATATGTATGAGTGGGACGGAACAGAATATGTAAGTATCTCTGGTCCAGTAGCAAGTGACCAAAATGTATATTTTGAAAAAGAAGTTGAAATTGACTCTTCGGTACCAGCAGACACTTATACTAGCACATTCACTGCTTCTTCAGAAGGAGACAATGATGGAGGTGATAACTATGGAAACAATACTTCTGTAAGAGAATTTGCTTTTACCGACAATCTATATTCCACTGATGGAATTGATGTATATAGCAATCCTTCTATCACTAGAATGGGAACAGGTTCATTTACAGATGCAACAGATGGGTTTATAATGATGTCTTACTACGATATCTCAGAGGGAACTAATGTTGCTGGCGCAACAATTATGTTAGACTCATATGCATATTCAACTCCACTGACTGTAGCAGGTGGCGAACTTGTTGTAGCATTAAGAGATACAGTTGGTATGGCAGTAGGAACAACATTTGCAGCTGAAAACACTATATTAGAATCAAGTGATTTTTATTTAGTAACACAAGATGATGTAGATAATGGATTTATCACTGTACCATTTTCATCGCCAGTATATTTAGCTCCAGATGCATATTTTATATCTGTTGAAATGTACAGCAATGGAAATCAAACTGACATCTATATTTTAGATGACGAAACAGTTCCTCAGCCGGCTTACATGAGTATGATTTACATACCTGGAGACCAAGCTTATACAAATGGAACAGCAGCAGCAATTAGAATGATAACTGGTGATTCAGTAGGACTAGAAGAAGAAATTTCTGGATTAAATGTTTACCCAAATCCATCTAATGGAATTGTAAATATTGAAATAGAAGGAAATCAAACATTCTTAGTTCAAGTGAACGATGTTGTTGGTAAATTAATTTCTGAAGAAAACATTAACTCAAATACAACTTTAAATCTTCAAGATTTAGAAAGAGGAGTATATTTTGTTACTGTTTCAGATTCTAAAACATCAAACACAACTAAAATAATTATTGAATAAATCAAAATTGTTTTAACTCTATAAAAAAGCCCCAATATTGGGGCTTTTTTATTTAAAATAATGAACAAGTTTATTTTTCACCCACTAAACCTCCGTAAAGATTTTGATGGAGCAATAAATTCATTTAAATATTTATTGTTTGCAGTAGTAATACTTTTTTTATCACCTTCCCATTCTTTTTTTCCATCCTGTATAAACACAATACTATCTCCTATTTCTATTACAGAATTCATATCATGCGTATTAATCACAGTAGTAATACCATACTCATAAGTTATTTCTTTTAATAAATCATCTATCACTTTAGATGTAACTGGATCTAATCCTGAATTTGGCTCATCACAAAATAAATACTTAGGATTTAATACAATTGCTCGTGCAATAGCAACTCTTTTTTGCATGCCACCACTAAGTTCAGATGGAAATAATGTATGTACATTTTTTAAATCAACCCTATTCAAACAAAAATCAACTCTTTTTTTCATATCAGAAACACTCATTGATTTAGTCATCTTAAGTGGAAACATTACATTCTCTTGGATATTCATAGAATCAAATAACGCACTACCCTGAAAGACCATTCCAATTTCTTTTCTTATCTCTTTTCTTTGTCTATCAGAAATATTAATAAAATCTCTATCATTAAAAATAATGCTACCTGAATCAATCGGATGTAAACCCAACATACATTTTATAGCCATAGTTTTACCCGAACCGCTCTTACCTATAATTAAATTAATTTTACCAGCAGAAAAATGAGCTGACAAATTATTTAACACATGCTTGTCGCCAAATGATTTATTAATATTTTCTACCCTAATCATATCCTAGCTAAGTAATAAATTTGTAATTAGATAATTGAAAATAATAATCAGAATGCTAGTATACACAACTCCTTTCGTACTTGCTTGACCAACTTCAAGTGCACCACCTTTTGTATGATATCCAAAAAAAGCACACACAGTAGTAATAATAAAAGCAAAAATTATTGTTTTAATAATTGCATAAAACATGGTAAAAGGAGCAAATTCATATTGAAGACCAATCAAAAACTCTTCAGTAGGACATATGCCCGTCAAATTTCCAGCTAACCAACCACCAACAATACCAAGAGCAATACTTAATATAATTAAAAAAGGATTAATGAAAACCGCTGCACATATTTTAGGAAAGACTAAATACGAAGCTGAATTAATACCCATTACTTCTAAAGCATCTATTTGTTCGGTAACTCGCATTGTTCCAATAGATGATGCTATATGTGATCCTATTTTACCAGCTAAAATAAGACTAATCATAGTAGGTGAAAATTCTAAAATAATTGAATCTCTACTAGCTAATCCTATCAAATAAGTAGGCAACAATGGATTTTCCATATTATAAGCAACCTGAAGGGTCACAACTGCACCCACAAAAACTGAAACAAAAGCAACAAATCCAATAGAGGAAATTCCTAATATGTTTATTTCTTCAATAATTTTAGGCAAATAAACAGTTCGCTTTTCAAAACGAGAAAAAACTCTCTTCAAGAACAAAACATATTTACCTGTTGTAGCTAAAAATCCCATATATGGGATAAAAATAGTTATATTTATCGTGTAATGAAAAAATCTATTTTTACATTTTTTATTTTTATAGTATATATAAGCACTCTATCATCGTGTGCCACAAGCAGAAAAGGAGGATGTGATTGCTTTGGAATAATTAAAAAAACAATAGATAAAAATAAAAAAATCACATATAATGAAGAAAAAAGCAGTTATTGTTTCTGGTTACTTTAATCCTATTCACAAAGGACATATTGAATATTTTGAAACTGCAAAAAAACATGGAGATTTATTATTTGTTATAGTTAACTCGGACTACCAAAGACAACTAAAAAACTCAAAAGAATTTCAAGATGAAAATGAGAGATTATTAATAGTCTCGCACTTAAAACTTGTTAACAAAGCTATATTAGCTGTTGACCGAGACCGAACCGTAATAGAAACAATTAAAAAAATACATGCTGAATTCTCACAAACATATAATTTATTTTTTGCCAATGGCGGAGATCAAAACAACAATACAATTCCTGAACGTGAAGTTTGTGAAAAACTTGAAATCAAACTAATTGATGGATTAGGGGCAAAAATACAATCTTCTAGTTGGCTGTTAAAAGCTAAAAATTAATTTACTATAACTAACCTATTAATATCGGCATCTAAACTAATTAATTTTAGTTGATAAATACCTACTGGAAAACTACTTACATCAATTTCTATGTTTAAATTATCTCCAGGAACATATATCTGATTAAATACTGACTGTCCTATAGAATTAAATAAAACTATCTCTATGTTCTCCAGTGAATTAGATACATAATCAACATGTAAGATTGATGTAGCTGGATTTGGAAAAACATCTAATTGTAGATACTCATTTTCTACTAAACTAATACCATCACAAGCATCACCCGCACCACCTGGATCATCTTCATCTTCTTGGTCTGGATTAAATATATTAGGACAATTATCTAGTTCATCACAAACACCATCGCCGTCAACATCAGATAAACATTCACCATCACAATCTACAGAAGATGTATCTAAAACACCATCACCATCAGAATCATATAATTGATCTGGATATAAATCTTCTGGATATTCACATGAACCATCGTTTTCAGTTACATCAGAATCATAATTACATGCGTCTATTTCATCACACCCATATATCTCATTAAAGTCACAAACACCATCATTATCTACATCACCATCTAACACAACACCTGTTCCATCTGTCTCTCCAGAACAATAATCACAACCTACCGCATATATACAAGTATCATCTTCTTCTGTTGCTAATTCATTATAATTACATGCTGTACCATCTGTACAACCATATACTTCATCAACATCACAAACACCATCTCCATCAGGGTCATTAATTGGATCTCCTGGACATGGATCTACATCATCACAAATACCATCTCCATCTGCATCATTAGATGGATCATTTGGACATAAATCATCTACATTACAAAGTCCATCATTATCTGTATCACAATCTACAACGAAACCTGTTCCATCGGTCTCTCCAGAACAATAATCACAAGGTGAATTAACATCTAAATATATACACAGGGTATTATTATCAAGATTTGTAAACTCATTATAATTACATGCTAAAGGATCAATACATCCCTCTACTATCAATGTAACACATGAACCATCATCCACATTCGCAGAAGCATCATACTCTAAATACAATGAATCTGTACATCCCTCTACTATCAATGTAACACATGAACCATCATCCACATTCGCAGAAGAATCATACTCTAAATACAATGAATCTGTACATCCCTCTAC
>PAMG01000008.1 GCA_002707245.1 Flavobacteriales bacterium | reverse complement strand
AGGTGTGCAAATATAATAACTTAATTTTATATTTATCTTTATTTCAATTATTTTTATTCTTTTCAAACTTAAGTATGAAGAAATTTCAAATTCCATTATTTTATAATTCTAATATTATCGATCAAATTAGAAGAATAAGAGAATCAAAAGACCCTAGAAAAAAAGATTTGTCACCAAGCTTAATAAAAATAGATAACATCCATGTATACATAGGGAGACATTTTGGATTTTGTTATGGTGTAAAAAATGCCATTGAAATATGTTATCAAACAATTGAAAAATACCCAAATAAACGGATTTTCTTATTAAGCCAAATGATTCACAATCAAGCTGTCAATGATGATTTATTAGAAAATGGAGTGTCGTTTATCATGGATACACATGGAAATCAATTAATAAAGTGGGACAATATAAATCAAGATGACATTATTATTATACCTGCATTTGGAACAAGTTTAGAAATATTAGAAATTTTAAAAGAAAAAAATATTAATACTGAAAAATTTGATACAACATGTCCATTTGTGGAAAAAGTATGGAACAGACTAGAACAAATTTCCAGAAAAGGTTTTACAGTAGTAATATACGGAACAGCTCAACATGAAGAAACTAGATCAACATTCTCAAGAGCAAAGAAATACGGACCATCAATTATAGTTGAGGATATAGAAGAAGTGCAGATATTATGCAATTTTATGTCAGGAAAAGAGAGTGAGTTTAATGTCAAAAAAATATTTCAAAATAAATGTTCTGAAAATTTTAATTTCAAAAAAGATTTAGCAAAATTAGGAGTAGTAAATCAAACAACAATGTTAGCATCTGAAACTAAACATATTATTGATTTATTCACGAATACGCTAGTATTAAAACATGGGGAAGAAAATATTAAAAACTACATTGCCAACACAAGAGATACATTATGCTATGCAACAAATGAAAATCAAGAAAGCACATTAAGATTATTGCGAGAAGAAGTAGATTTAGCCATAATAGTAGGAGGTTATAACAGTTCTAACACAACTCATTTAGTAGAGCTGACATCAGAAAAAACAGAGAAAACATATTTTATTAATTCAGCTAAAAAAATACTACCAAACAACAGTATCAAGCACTTTGATATAGCATTAAAAAAAGAAATAATTACAAAAAACTTTCTTCCAAAAAAGGAATGTAAAGTTCTTTTAACAAGTGGGGCATCTTGTCCAGACATCCTGTTGGAAAATATAATAATGAAATTGACAGAAATTAATAACATCACAATAGATCAAAAAGCAATAATCAAAGATTTTGAAATGCGATATTAAAAATAATCCTAATCTTGATATTTTATTAACCTGGGCATAATTACATATTTCTTCTATACTCTCCACCAAGTTGAAATAGTTTTTCCGTGATTTGACCTAAAGATTGTGATTTAGACGCCTCCATAATAGCTTCAAATATATTGCCACCTTCTAAAATAACTGACTCTAATAAACTAGATGTTTTTACTAATGATTGGCTATGATTTTTCTTGAATAAATTTATACCTTTAATCTGGTTATTTTTCTCATTCTTAGTAGACCGAATAACCTGCTTAGGTTTTATTGTCGGAGAGCCATCTGATCCTAAAAAAGTATTTACTCCAATCACAGGATGTTCACCCGTATGTTTTTTCATTTCATAATACATCGATTCTTCTTGTATTTTACCTCTTTGATACATTCTTTCCATAGCACCTAAAACAGAGCCTCTTTCTGTGAGTCTATCAAATTCGGCTAACACAGCTTCTTCAACTAAAGATGTTAACTCTTCGATAATATAAGAACCCTGTAAGGGATTTTGATTTTTAGTCAGACCTAATTCTTTATTAATAATTAATTGTATTGCAACTGCTCGACGAACAGATTCCTCAGTAGGTGTAGTAATAGCCTCATCATAAGCATTTGTATGTAAGGAATTGCAATTGTCATAAATTGCATACAATGCTTGCAAAGTAGTTCTGATATCATTAAAAGAAATTTCTTGAGCATGTAAAGATCTACCAGATGTTTGAATATGATATTTTAACTTTTGAGATCTTTCATTCGCTCCATATTTTTCTTTCATAGCTTTCGCCCAAATACGTCTAGCTACTCTACCAATAACTGCATATTCAGGATCAATGCCATTGGAAAAGAAAAAAGATAAATTTGGAGCAAAATCATCGATNTTCATTCCTCTACTTAAATAATACTCAACATATGTAAAACCATTAGCTAAAGTAAATGCAAGTTGTGTAATTGGATTAGCTCCTGCTTCTGCTATATGATATCCTGAGATAGATACAGAATAAAAATTACGAATATTATAATTTATAAAGTATTCTTGTATATCTGCCATCATTCTAAGTGCAAAATGGGTGGAAAAAATACATGTGTTTTGTGCTTGGTCTTCCTTGAGTATGTCTGCTTGAACAGTACCTCTAACAGCAGATAAAGTCTGGAGCTTAATCTTTTGATAAATCTTATCATCTAAAACTTCAGCACCAGAGACTCCCAACAAGTACAACCCCAAGCCATTATGAGTTTTAGGTAGTTTACCATTATAATTAGGTCTAGTTTTATTCTTGTATATTTTCTTGATTTTCTTGTCAACTATTGATTGTAATCCTTTTCTCTCTATATATAATTCACACTGCTGATCAATAGCAGCATTTAGAAAAAAAGCTAATACCATTGGTGCAGGTCCATTAATAGTCATCGAAACAGAAGTATTAGATTCACATAAATTAAAACCAGAATATAATTTTTTAGCATCATCAACAGAGCAAACAGAAACTCCTGCATTTCCAATTTTTCCATATATATCAGGACGCTTTTCTGGATCCCTTCCATACAGTGTAACAGAATCAAAAGCCGTTGATAATCTCACACCATCCATATCTTTACTTAAATAATGAAATCTATAATTAGTTCTTTCTGGAGAACCTTCGCCAGCAAACATTCTCGTAGGATCTTCCCCTCCTCTCTTAAATGGATATATGCCAGCTGTATATGGAAATAACCCCGGAAAATTTTCTTGTTTTAACCAAATTAACACATCCTTCCAAGAAGTAATTTTAGGCCGAGATACAACAGGAATATTTAAACCTGATAGAGATGTGGTAAAATTCTCAACCTCTATTTTTTTATCTCTAACAGTATATGTAAATGTTTTATCTTGATATTTTTGAATCGTAGAAAAATAGGTTTCGATAATATGTAAATTATCCTTGGATAATTTATTTGAAAATTCAACTATTTTCTTCTTAATTTCTGCTTGAAGACCTTTCTGATTTATAATCTCTGCACTTTCCTTTAAAGCAAATAATGAACCTGCTAATTCGGCTTGACTAAGAGCATCTGAATTATAATCTCGAATCACATCAGATATTTCAGACAAATATCTAGTTCGATTTGGAGGTATTAATATAGAAGCGTGAGTAGCAGACAATGATTTTATTTGGAGATTATTAAAATATGGCACCTTTTTACTTAATTCAGCAACTAAATCATAATAAAACTTATTCAAGCCATTATTATTAAACTCTGAAGAAACAGTAGGATACACGGGCATAGAATCAATTGAATCATTAAACCGTTGATGATTTCTCTGATATTGCTTTTTTACATCTCGAAGTGCATCTAATGCACCTATTTTGTCAGATTTGTTGATGACTACAAAATTAGCAAAATCTAACATATCTATTTTTTCTAATTGAGTAGGTGCTCCAAATTCAGGTGTCATTACATAAATAGAAGTATCTGAATAATCTGTAATTTCAATATCTGATTGACCAATCCCAGAAGTTTCAAGAATAATTAAATCAAATTGAGCTGACTTCATAACTAGCAAAGTATCTGAAATACTTTTTGATAAAGACAAATTTGATCTTCGCGTTGCCATTGACCTCATATAAACTCCTGGACTATTAATAGCATTCATTCGAATCCGATCACCCAATAATGCGCCGCCTGTTTTTTTCTTAGATGGATCAACACAAATTATACCAATATTAATGTTTGGAAAATTATTTTGAAAACGTCTAATCAATTCATCTACAAAGGATGACTTGCCCGCACCACCGGTTCCAGTAACACCTAAAATAAATGAATTAGAATTTGAACTTAAATCACGAATACCACGATGAAATTTACTGGGTATTTTATAATTATTCTCAAATAAAGAAATTGATCTAGCAATAGCTTTTGGATGTCTTTTTTTAACATCTTCTAGCTTAGGGAAAAAATCATCTTGATTGATTTTAAAATCTAATTTCTTTACGAGATCATTAATCATACCCTGTAATCCCATTTTTCGACCATCATCAGGATGATAAATTCGTGCTATTCCATATGCTTGCAATTCTTTGATTTCGTCTGGCAATATTGTACCACCTCCTCCACCAAATATCTTAATATGACTTGCATCTTTTTTCTTTAACAAGTCAAACATATATTTAAAATATTCCATATGACCACCTTGATAAGAAGTCAGTGCAATGCCATTAGCATCTTCTTGTATAGCACAGTTCACAATCTCTTCCACACTTCTATCATGCCCCAAATGGATTACTTCACAGCCTGTAGATTGAAGAATTCGTCTCATGATATTAATAGAAGCGTCATGACCATCAAATAAAGAAGCTGCAGTAATTATTCGAATTTTATTTTTAGGATGATATATTTTAATCTGTTTCATCAAATGAATTTAATTGTTCTTTTAAAGACTTTATCTTATTAATAGTATCCGTTTGTTTTTTCAACTCCATTTCTACAACTTTTTTAGGAGCATTATTCATGAAATTCTGATTCGATGTTTTTTTATTAATTGAATTCAAAAAACCAGTTAAATAAGTAATCTGATTATTTATTTTCTGCATTTCATCTTTAACATCAACATTAAAAATAAGAGGAATAAAATATTTATTAGTACCTACTAAAAATGGAAATAATTTTTCATCATCCTCATTATTAAATACTTGCACCTTATCTAGGTTGCAGATTTTAGTTAATATTTCGTGAGATGGAACAATCGAATCTTTATCAAAATACAAAGTTAAAGATTGAGTAAATGAAATATTTTTTTCTTTTCTTATCTTTCTGATAGACCCAACTAGTTTAAATAAGTGATCAAAATCTAATAAGATTTTTGTGTCTAATGATGATTCCTCAAAAGTAGGCCATTCAGACAGTGAAATTGAAGCATTCTCTTTTCTATCTGACAAATTATGCCAAATTTCTTCAGACAGAAAAGGCATGAATGGGTGTAAACAGATTAATATTTTTTCAAAAAAATAGATAGTTTTTTTATGGGTGACAATACTGACTTTTTTATCGTAAGGCTTAATAATCTCTAGATAAGAACTACAAAAATCATCCCAAATTAATTTATATAAAATCATTAAGCAATCTGAAATTCGGAATTCAGAAAATAATCTATTTAATTCTTCTACCTGTTTTTTTAATTTATTCTCAAACCAATATATGGCTTGAGTATCACAAATATTACAATCTAGATCTTGCTTTTCCCAAGAATCAACTAAAAGAAAAGCATTCCATATTTTATTAGAAAAATTTCTACCCTGTTCACATAAACTTTCATCAAATAACAAATCATTACCAGCAGGAGAAGCAAATAACATAGCACACCTAACGCCATCTGCTCCATATTCATTCATTAATTCAACCGGATCAGGAGAATTACCTAGTGATTTGGACATTTTTCTTCTATCCCTATCCCTAACTATACCTGTAAAATAAACATTTTTAAAGGGTTTATTATTAGTGAATTCATAACCAGAAACAATCATTCTTGCAACCCAAAAAAATAAAATATCTGGACCTGTAACTAAATCAGAAGTTGGATAATAATAAGTAAAGTCTGTATTATTTGGATTTCTTATACCATCAAACACGGTTAATGGCCATAACCATGACGAAAACCAAGTATCTAACACATCTTCTTCTTGCTTAACTTCAGATAGAGTAATATTATTATTCTTAGTTTTTTTTCGAATTAAATCCAATGCCTCTGATTTATTTTTAGCTACCACATAATCAGATTCACTATAATAAAAAGCAGGTATCCTGTGGCCCCAAAAAAGCTGCCTAGATAAACACCAATCTTTTATGTTTTCCATCCAATGTTTATATGTGTTTTTTAATTTTTTTGGATAAAAATTAATTTCTCCATTTAACACATTATCTAAAGCTGGTTTAGCTATTTTTTCCATTTTCATAAACCACTGTGTAGACAGCATAGGTTCAATAACAACATCTGTTCTCTCAGAAAACCCAACTTTGTTTTTAATAGATTCTATTTTTTCTAACTGATTAATAGCCTTTATATCTTTTATAATTTTTTTTCGAACCACAAATCTATCTTCACCAATATATAATTCCGCATTTTTATTTAACAATCCTTCTTCATCAAGAATAGAAATCATTGCTAATTTGTTTTTCTCTCCTATTAAAAAATCATTTATATCATGAGCAGGTGTGACCTTGAGTGCTCCAGTACCAAATTCTGGGTCAATGTATTCATCTGTAATAATCGGAATAGCTCTATTTACTAGTGGAACTAATACTTTTTTTCCAATTATATTATTATATCGATTATCACTAGGATGCACACAAATAGCTGTGTCACCTAAAATAGTTTCCGGTCTCGTAGTAGCAACAGTAACAAACTCATCTGATTCCACCAATTTATATTTTATATAATATAAACTTGAATCTTGTTCTTTATAAATAACTTCTTCATCTGAAATAGCTGTTTTAGCCTTTGGATCCCAATTAATCATTTTTTGACCACGATAAATAAAACCCTTTCTATAAAGGTCTACAAATGCTGCTATAACAGATTCTGACATATCATCATCCATGGTGAATTTCACTCTACTCCAGTCACATGAAGCCCCAAGTCGTTTTAATTGTTGTAATATAATACCCCCATGCTTATTAGTCCAATTCCAAGCATGTTTCAAAAATTCCTCTCTAGATAAATCTTCTTTTTCAATACCTTGACCTTTTAATTTACTAATCACTTTTGCTTCAGTTGCAATTGAAGCATGGTCTGTTCCCGGCACCCAACATGCATTAAAACCTAATAACCTAGCTCTACGAATTAATACATCTTGCAAGGTATTATTTAACATGTGTCCCATGTGCAAAACACCTGTTACATTTGGAGGTGGGATTAAAATTACATATGGTTTCCTATTATCAGGACTAGAATGGAAAACATCATTCTTTAGCCAATACTCATACCATTTAGATTCGATATTCTGAGGATTATACTTTGTTTTCATTGTAAAAATTTATGTTTCACAATTTACAAATTTTATCAGATATAGTGAGTAATAAATTCGTCTATTTTATATTTGTAATATTTAATATAAAAATCTAAATTTGGTACACTTTTTATTAAAAAATAACTAACATGAATAAATTCACTTTACTAATTCTACAATTATCAATATTTTTTATTATAACTATTGGGTTTTCTCAAGATAAAGTTATAATAAATTATAACGCTCCTGAAATCAAATTTAACACTGAAGTGATGGATTTAGGAACATTTATGCAATATGACGACCCAAGTTCACAATGTGAATTTATATTTACAAATACAGGAAAGGAACCTCTAATTATTTCAAAAGCAAAAGGATCTTGTGGATGCACAGTTCCAGAATGGCCAAAAGAACCAATAATGTCAGGAGAAACCGGCTTAATAAAAGTGAACTATGATGAAAAAAGAGTAGGGTCTTTTAATAAAAGTATCACAATTACTTCTAATGCTAAAAACTCTCCTCAAATTATAAAAATAAAAGGAAAAATAATAGCAGTTGATAAAAAGTCAACAGAACCTTTAAAAAAACAATCAAACTTAGTACCAACTGCAAACTAACTACTTTATAAAATGCCAAATATTTCTAAGAAGGGGTTAAACATGCCAGAGTCCCCAATAAGGAAACTTGTTACCTTTGCAGAAAAAGCAAAAAAAAAGGGAACAAATGTACTACACCTGAATATTGGACAACCTGACATAAAACCACCAAAGAATGTTATAAAAAAAATTAACAACTTTCAAATTGAATCAGTGGAATACAGCCATTCTGCTGGGATTGAAGAGTATCGAAAAAAATTAGCCAAATATTACTCAGAGATAGCATCAACAATATCACATGAAGATATATTAATTACAACTGGTGGGTCAGAAGCACTAAGCACAGTGTTAAACTGCATTTGTGACCCTAATGATGAAATTATTATTCCCGACCCATACTATGCCAACTATAATGGTTTTTCGAATTCTAGCAATATAAATATTCAACCGATTATATGCAAAATTGAAGACGGATTTAGATTACCTAACATACAGGAATTTGAAGCTAAAATAAATAAAAAAACCAAAGCTATTCTAATTTGCAATCCTGGAAATCCAACAGGAGCACTATACACGTTAAAAGAACTTCAAGCATTAGCTAAAATGGTAAAAAAGCATGATATTTTTTTAATCGCAGATGAAGTATATAGAGAATTTACATATGACAAAAACCATCATTATTCAATATTGGGATTAACAAACATTGAACAAAATACCATTATTATTGACTCAGTATCTAAAAGATATAGTATGTGTGGTGCAAGAGTTGGTGCTATTGTATCCAAAAACAAAGAGATTATCAATACTGCATTAAAGTTTTCTCAAGCGAGACTTAGTCCACCAACATTTGGTCAACTAGCTTCAATGGAAGCATTAAACACAGATATGTCATATTTTAAAAGAGTTATAGAAGAATATAATAAAAGAAGGGTTTTACTAGTAGACAGACTAAATGAAATAGATGGGGTAACATGTCCTATGCCGAAAGGTGCATTTTATTGCATAGCTCAACTCCCCATACAGGACGCAGAAGCTTTTTGCCAATGGCTATTAGAAGAATTTAGATTTAAAAACAGTACAGTTATGTTAGCTCCTGCAAATGGATTCTATAGTCAAGAAAACATGGTTCACAATCAAGTTAGAATTGCTTACGTTTTAGAAATAGAAAAACTAAAACTAGCAACTGAAATCATAAAAAGAGGATTAAAAGAATATCAAGATTAATCATATAATAAATACTTGCTTCTTATTGCTTTAAACTCTTTTAAGTCACTCTCCCAACTCCTCCTAATACTCAACAAATCTAGTCCATTAACTATTTGCTGTTTTAATTCGTTATTTCCTGCCAATTTATTAAAAAAACTATTGAAAAATGTGGACTTGTAATTATCTGGAGTATTTTGATAAGCATAAATCAAATAATTTAAATTTAACAAATCAACTGATAGACAAGTGTCGGCATTAGATTTCAATGACCGACCATAACATAATTTATTATTATATTTCGGATCATTAGAGCCAAAATTCGGTTGAGGTAAAAAAGAAAATGAAAATACTTCTTGATTTAAAAATGGAGCGCCAAAAATTTCAAAAGGAGTTTCAGAACCTCTACCCACACTAATCAAAGTTCCTTCAAATAAACATAAAGATGGATATAACAAAACGGCATTCATAGTTCGTAAATTTGGAGACGGTGGAGGCAAAAAATCATAATCAATAGCTGAGTACCTAGAGTATGATGAATTTTTGACAACACTTAAATCACAAAATAGATTATCTATCAACCAACCTTCTCCATTAATCATTAATGCATATTCACCAATAGTCATACCATAAACAATTGGAACAGAATGCATCCCAACAAATGAAAAATATTCTTTCTTTAAAACAGGACCATCAACATAATGTGCATGCGGATTTAATCTATCTAAAACAATTAATTTAATATTATTCTTAGCACATCCTTCCATGACATAGTGCAAAGTGGATATATAAGTGTAAAATCGGACTCCGACGTCCTGAATGTCAAACAATATAACATCTAAATTGTGTAAATCACGGTCTTTCAATTTCTTATTTTTACCATAAAGAGAAATAATGGGAATAGATTGATTATATATTGAATCATTAACATACTCACCCGCATTAAGAGTGCCTGAAAAACCATGTTCCGGAGAGAATATAGAAACAATATTCACACCTAAACTAATTAAAGTGTCTAATAGATGTACATCATCAAGGACAGAAGTTTGATTAACAACAAGTCCTACATTTTGATTTTTTAAAAAAGGAAAATAATTATTTAAATCATAAACACCTGGAACTTGCGCAAAAGACCCTGCATAGACAAAAGTTATCATAAGTAGAGTTAGAATTGATTTATCTAATTTCATATATTTGAATTTAATCATTTATATCTCAAAAATTGAATTTTGAATTATTTATTGCAAGCAGAATCTCTTCATCTAAATTAAATAAGAATTATTACTCTGGGCCCATTATAAATATATGTACATTAACTATTTGCGTTAGTCTTATGGTAATAATTATCACCGTATGTGCAGGCACAGGATTAAAAGCTACCATCACACAAAATATAAAAAATGCAGAATCTGACATTCAAATATCTAATATTAACCAAAAAAAAGAAACAGAATCTATATCTATTACCCAAGACGAATTAACTCTTCTTAATACAATATTTGAAATCAAAACGATTAATCCTGTAATAACAAAATCAGGAATTATAAATAATGAAAATAATATTCAACCCATTATATTAAAAGGAATTGAACAAGAATACAAAGAAAAGATAATAGAAAATTATATTATAGCTGGGTCATATTTTACAGAAAAAGAGGAGAATCAAATACTCATATCAAATCATCAAGCTAAAAAACTAGGACTTAATCAAGGCGAAAATTGTTTGTTATATTTTTTATCTCAAAATAATAATATACAAAAAAGGAAATTTTTTATTATTGGAATATATGATATGAAAAATGAGTTTTTTAATGAAAATTATAGTTTCGCCAAAAAAGTTGATCTACAAAAAATTAATAAATGGAATCATAATGAAGTAACTAACTATGAAATAACATTAAACAACTCTAGCAAGACAGAAAAAATAGTATTAAAAATAAACAATATATTAAGCTATAAACTAAAAGCAAAATCTTTAAAACAAAGATTTCCTGGTATTTTTAATTGGGTTAAATTATTTGATAAAAATATTATAGTTATTTTAATAATAATGTGTGTAATATGCATTATTAATCTATCAAACACTTTATTTATTCTGATTTTAGAAAGATTAAAGATGATTGGCACATTAAAATCTTTTGGTTGTTCCAATATATCAATAATGAAGGTTTTTTTATATAATAGCTTAAAACTATCGATTAAAGGTATATTGGCTGGCAACACAATAGGTCTACTCTTTTGCTTAATCCAAGAAAAAACACACATCATATCATTAAACCCCAACTCATATTTTGTAGATTATTTACCTATAATTATTAACATAGAGTTTATACTATATATAAATCTAATTATATTTATAATAATCCAAATTAGTATTATTGCACCTTATTACATAATTAAAAAATTATCACCTTCTACTATATTAAAAATTACTTAAATGAAATACGTAAATCATATAACCGAATTAATAGGAAATACTCCACTTGTTAAATTAAATAAAATAACAAATACTGTACCAGGAACAATATTGGCAAAACTAGAATCATATAATCCAGGTCATTCAATAAAAGATAGGATTGGGATTAAAATGATTGAAGATGCAGAAAGAAATGGGAAATTAAAAAAAGGTGGCACTATTATAGAATCTACATCTGGAAACACAGGAATGGGACTTGCTTTAGCTGCCATCAAAAAAGGATATAAAATGATTGCAACCATGCCTGATAAAATGTCGTTAGAGAAAATTGATATTTTACAGGCAATGGGAGTGGAAGTTGTAGTAACACCAACTAATGTAACTCCAGAAGACCCTAAATCGTATTACTCAGTGGCTAAAAATTTAGAAAAAAAAATAAAAAATAGCTTTTACGTAAATCAATATGATAACTTATCTAATAGAATAGCTCATTATCATGGAACAGCTCCAGAAATCTGGAACCAGACAAATGGGAAAATCACACATTTAATTGCAGGTGTAGGAACAGGCGGCACTATTACTGGATGTGCAATGTTTTTAAAAGAAAAAAATGAAAATATCAAAATATGGGGAGTTGATACGTACGGGTCTGTTTATAAAAAATTTCATGAAACAGGGGTGTTTGATGAAACAGAAATATATTCATACACAACAGAAGGGATTGGCGAAGATATTATTCCTAAAAATGTTGATTTTACACTAATTGATCATTTTGAGAAGGTGACCGATAAAGATGCTGCTTTAATGACAAGAAAACTAGCAAGAGAAGAAGGGATTTTAGCTGGCAACTCTTGTGGTTCAGCTGTAGCAGGACTACATCAATTAAAACATAAACTATCAAAAAATGACATAGTGGTAATCATATTACCAGATCATGGGAGCAGATATATTGGGAAAATATATAATGACAAATGGATGAAACAACAACAATTTATATAATCCTAAGCCTGTGCCTTAGGTCCTCCAAAATCTAAAGGTATTTTTTTTACATCAACTGCCTTAATTTTTCCATTTTGATTCTCAAAAGTAGCAATATTTTTATTTAAAGCCTCCATAAATTTCTTGGCATGCTGAGGAGCTAAAACAATTCTAGAACTAACTTTAGCTTTAGAAAAACCTGGCATCATAGTAACAAAATCAAACACAAACTCTGTAGGAGAATGATTGATAATCACTAAATTAGAGTATATACCACTAGCAACATCTTCTTTAACTTCAATATTTATTTGCTTCTGATTATTATTTTCTTTTTTACTTGACATTATAAATAATTCTATTAATCAACCTTCGCTTCTTCTTGAGGTTCTGTTTTTTGCTGAGAATCATCACTGTTTTTTAATTCTTCCAATTGCTCCTTTGATCCCACAATAAGATCTTTGAATTTCATCCCGGTACCAGCTGGTATTTGATGACCTATAATAACATTTTCTTTTAATCCATTCAAGTTATCTACCATACCTCTAATGGCAGCATTATTTAATACTTTTGTTGTTTCTTGAAATGATGCTGCTGACATAAAGCTTTTTGTTTGAAGTGAAGCTCTCGTTATACCTTGTAAAACTGATTTTGAAACAGCAGTAACCGCATCCCTCGCAACAATTAACTTTTTACCTTTAGATTCCAAAATAGAATTTAGATCTCTTAATTCACGAGCACTAATTTCAGATCCTGATTCTGAATAGTTTTCATCTTCACAATCACCTGGATCCTCAACAATCTTCAAATGATACAAGCGGTCATTTTCTTCTTTAAAATCGAATTTATGAACCAGTTCACCCTCTAAGAATTTTGTGTCACCTGGATCTAATATTTTCACCTTTCTCATCATTTGTCGCACTATTACTTCAAAATGCTTGTCATTTATTTTTACACCCTGTAATCTATAAACTTCTTGAAGTTCAAATACTAAATACTCCTGAACTCTTTTGGCTCCTTGAATAGATAGATAATCTGAAGGTGAAATTGCACCATCAGATAGTGCCATTCCAGATTTAACAAAATCGTTTTCTTGCACTAATATTTGTTTCGACAATGGAACTAAGTATTTTTTCACATCACCAATCTTTGAAGTAACTAAAACCTCTCTATTACCCCTCTTTATTTTACCATATGAAATTATTCCATCGATTTCTGTAACGATAGCTGTATTCGATGGATTTCTAGCTTCAAACAATTCAGTAATTCGTGCTAATCCTCCAGTAATGTCCCCTGCTTTAGCAGTACTTCTTGGTATTTTTGCCAAAACACTACCAATGGAGATTTTCTGACCTTCATCAATAACAATATGAGCTCCAACTGGTAAATTATATGTTTTTGTCTTTTTACCTTTACCTACACTTAAAACAGGTATTTTTTTCTTGTCTTTTGTTTCAATAATAACTTTTTCTTTAAATCCTGTTTGTTCATCTATTTCAATTCTATATGTAATTCCTTGCTCAAAATCTTCAAACTTAACATCACCAGAAACTTCAGAAATAATAACAGCATTATATGGATCCCATTCACAAATAACATCTCCTTTTTTGATTACAGCATCTTGTTTTACTCTCAGAATAGATCCATAAGGGATATTAGCAGAATATACAGTTCCTCCATCGTCATTAATAATTTTAATTTCTCCAGTTCTACCTATAACAATTTCACATTTTTTATTACTATCATCTTTACCTGAAATAGTACGCAACTCTTCAAATCTTACTACCCCATCAAATTTTGAAATTATTTCTGACTCTTGTGCAGATCCAGAGGCAACTCCACCAATATGAAAAGTACGTAATGTCAATTGTGTTCCTGGCTCGCCAATAGACTGAGCAGCAATAACACCAACTGCCTCACCAATTTGAACTCCCTTGTTTGTTGCTAAACTTCGTCCATAACAAGCTGCACAAACACCACTTGTTAATTCACATGTAAGAACCGACCGAACCATTACAGACGGTATATCATGTTTCTCTATTGCTAGTGCAATTTCTTTAGAAATTTCATCGCCTGAAGAAATTAACTTTTGATCACCTACAAAAATATCATGCAATGACGTTCTCCCCTCTATTCTCTCTGATATAGGTTGAATAATTTCATCTTGTTTTCTGACTGCAGAGATTGAAATACCTCTTAGTGTACCACAATCGTGACTATTAATAATAACATCTTGAGCTACATCAACCAACCTCCTTGTTAAATATCCCGCATCGGCCGTTTTCAAAGCCGTATCTGCCAAACCTTTACGAGCACCGTGAGTAGATATAAAATACTCTAGTATAGATAATCCTTCTTTAAAATTTGATAATATCGGGTTTTCTATAATTGCTCCTCCTCCTGAACTAGATTTCTGTGGTTTTGCCATTAGCCCACGCATACCAGATAATTGTCTAATTTGCTCCTTAGATCCTCTCGCACCAGAGTCTAACATCATATATATAGAGTTAAAACCTTGATTATCACTGGCTAAATCAGACATTGCCTTTTCTGTTAATTTAGAATTGGTATTAGTCCAAACATCTATTACTTGATTATATCTTTCATTATTCGTAATTAATCCCATACTATAAGATTCACTAATTTGATCAACACTACTAATAGCATCTGAAACCATACTATCTTTTGTGTCTGGAATTAACACATCACCCAATGAAAAAGAAAGACCACCATTAAAAGCCATTTTATATCCTAATTTTTTAATTTCATCTAAAAATTGGGCTGCAATTGGTGCATTTGTTTTTTCTAAAATTTTACCTATCAAATCCCGTAGATTTTTCTTGGTACAAACCTGATCGAAATACGGCATTTCAATCGGGACAGCCTCATTAAACAACACCCTTCCAACTGTTGTTTCCACTAAACTAAATTTAGTTGGGTTTTCTTTATCAATTGGTAATCTAACTTTAATGATTGCATGTAAATCTGCCTGATTTTCATTATATGCAATTTGAACTTCTTCCGGATAATAAAATACTGCACCCTCCCCTTTTAC
>PAMG01000007.1 GCA_002707245.1 Flavobacteriales bacterium | reverse complement strand
GATGACTCATGTGTAACTGATACCATTAATATCGATATTAATCCACCAGCTTATTTAGCTATAAATGACGTTATTATTAATGATTTAATTGATGAATGCAGTGGTTCTTGTGAAGGGGAAATTAATCTGGAAATTTCTGGAGGAACACCGCCATATAGTATTGTGTGGACACAATATATAGACAATGACGCAATCATTTTAAATGAATCAAGCAGTTTCATTACATCATTATGTTCTGGTAATTATTCTGCGTCAGTATTTGACATTTATGGATGTAATACATTCTCGGGAAATATATCGATAACTGAAAATGAACTATTAAATTTAGAAATTGTCAGTATTTCAGAATACAACTGTGAATATAATATTAGTTGCTTTGCAGCTCAAGATGGTGAAATTACAGTGAATGCTACTGGAGGTGGAAACACTTACACATATAGTTTATTTAATGAAACAATAACATTAGACTCTGAGACAGGTTTGTTTGAGAACTTAACAGAGGGAACATACTCTATTTCAGTGTTAGATGAACTTGATTGTGGAGATACAATTACTGATATATTATTAACAGGACCACCAGCACCCTTAGTAGTTGAAGAGTTTAATATTGAAAGTATTGCTACATATTGTTTAGATAATGGATCTATCTCAGCAGAAATAAGTGGTGGATGTGGAATTCCATATACAATTGCGGTATATAATTCGGATGAAAGTGGCAACCCTCTCACATTAAATACACAATACACACAAGATTCAACTAATATCTCAGTTAATAACTTAGGTGAAGGGTGGTATACACTCATTGTCTCAGATGGAGAGCCAATATTCGATAACAATACAGGATATATTTATAACTGTGAACAACAATCTACTTTTTATATGGCTGAAACATCCGCACCGAATTTTGATGTATTTGCCTCAGCTGACAGTGAAGGTATAATTATACCAGGTTGGAGTCCTGGAGACACATTAATTGCGCCAGAAATTAATTTAGGAATTGGAAATTGTGCAGCAACACTTACTATGTTGAATCCGGATGGAATTATTGGAGATTTTGGTGGCAGTGGATATGGATTTGAAATTAATTGGTATGCAGACACCTATACAGTTATAGAAGAAGATGCTGATCCAGATGATCCAAATTATAATCCAACATTAACAGAGGAAGATTTACCATTAGATGCATATAACAATCAAGTAAACGAAAATGGTGAATATAATCCTATATATGAAATTGAAGTCGATATTCAAATTTTAGAAACGGCAGGTTTTTTCTTAGTGTATACGGACTTATGTCCTAATGGAGTCATAAATTACACTACTTATATTGAAGTGCCTGTTATGGCATTAACTATAGATGCTGAAAGTTCTCTGAGTACATACAGTAGTGGAGAATATCAATCTTCCATATCTTGTGCGGGAGAAGAAGATGCTTTTGCAAGTGTTCAAATATCTGGAGGATCTGAATCTACATTTAGCAATTCATCTTGTTTAGAAAACCAAGAATTCTGGACAGTTAATTGGTTTATTGATGATGGTGACACTGAACTTACCAGCTTAGATACACAAATAATTGATGGCAACTTTAACGAAGAAGATAATTTACCTCTTCTTTCTAACGGTGATAATATACCAGACACATATAGCCTTGGAGATTTAGCACCTGGATTCTATTTTGCACAAATAGAAGATTGTTTAGTTGAGGGGTGTGCATTAATCGTTGAATTTGATTTGAGAGCAGAACCAGAACCTATTTTTATGGATACTGTAATTACACAAGCAGATTGTGAGTTGAATGAGGAGGCTAGTGCATGTGTACAAGCTAATGGAGGAGTTCCCCCCTATACTTTTAATTTTAGTATGCTTGATCCAAATAATCCAACTAACAATATTCCAATCCCGCTAAATAATGAAGGTTGTGTAAGTGGTCAAGATTTACAACCTGGATTATATTCGACATACACAACTGATTCTAATGATTGTGAAAGTGAAATCATTGAATTTGAAATTAATTTAAACAATTATATTGATAGTGTATTAGTGGAAGTAAATTTAGCTAATTACCCCGGAGGCTATAATGTTTCATGTAGTGGAGAAAGTGATGGAAATATTGAAAGTATTGTTGTGTATTCACTAGAAGATTTAGATGGAGATGGTATTGTCAATACTGCTTTAAATGCAGATGTAGATGGTGATGGCATTATTAATACACTAGACCCAAATATTGATGGTGATTTTTATTTCAACATGTTTGACACAGACATGGATGGTGATGGGGTGCTCAATGGCAATGACCCAACACCTTTAGGAATAGACACTGATGACATCATTGATACTTGGACGCCTAATAACTTGTCTGCCGAATTCGATATTGAATGGGGTCCCTGGGACCCAGAGAATCTACCTGCAGGAGAGTATAGTGCTATAATATATAGCCTGGCTCCAAATGGAATTGATGAGTGTGGAACCGAATTTACTTTTTCAATTACACAGCCTAGTGAATTGTATGTCTTTGTTCCTGACTATGAAACATGTGAAAACTGTCCAGTAAATGTGACAGCTGAAATCTCAGGAGGGCAAGGACCATATAGGGACATCTGGATTAATTTAGAAACAGGAGACACTTTAAATAACATTGTCGACCCAAATATAGGTCTGAATGAAATTTCGGACATCAATATAGATTATGATTTAGACACAATTAATGGATTTCCTCACAATATATTATTACTACCTGGTTCATATTCATTATCTATCATTGATGGGAATGGATGTGAACCTATAGAGCTAACTCAATTTGATATTTACACACCTTCCGAAGAAGTATCATGGGCAACAGTAGATGTATCAGGGTGTGAGCCAAATACAAGTAGTTGCGGTGGAATCGCTAATATTATAATTGATTATGAATTTTTAAATAATCAATTATGTCAAATTCAGTGGCTCAATTGTAATGGTGATATACTAGATGGATTTTCTGAATCAGAAAACATGATTACTGAACTATGTGCAGGTTCATATTATGCTCAGATATTATATCCAAGTGATTTTGATGTTGACGGTGATGGTATTTTAAATAATAATGATGATGACATGGATAATGATGGGATTCCTAATGCAGGAGAAGATGGCATTCTTCAAGATATACCTAGTACACCTATAGACGAAACTTTAGACAACGACCCTGATGTAGATGGCGATGGTATTTTAAATGAGAATGATCCTTTTCCTGAGGGAGATTTTCTAGTACAAACATTATGTTTTGAATATAATGATGAAGGTTTTGAAATATTTGTAGAAGCAATTCAGCATGACTTATGTGATGACAATCAAACAGATGGGAATTCAATTGCTATTTTTATAGAAGGTGGCACTGGTTCATTCAGCTTTGAATGGTCTAACTCAGATGGTGAAATTATCGCTAACACACAAAATATAGAAAATATAGTAGCAGACACTTATACTGTAACTGTAACGGATGGAAGTGGATGTGAAATGATTAAAGAAATTGAAATATCAGAACCTAATCCAATAGATATTAATTATAATTTAAGTGAATATAATGGGTATAATGTCCCTTGTCCAGAAAATGCTGAAACAAATCAATGTGGTGGAGAAATTTCTTTAATAATAACTGGAGCTATTCCATTTAATCCAAATAACAACTTTAACCCTAATTCTTCTGATTTCACACTACCTACACTTGATGGAGACGAATATTATGAGTACACGATTAACAATGAAAACAATAATATTAGCACGATTCCACAACCGTTGATAATTGAAAATATTATTAATGAAAGTATCTATGCTACAATAAATAATGTTTGTGCGGGGAATAATATTATCGATATTATTGGACAATTTGACTGCGTAGCAACCATAGAAATATTTATGACAGGACCAGAAGTATTTGAATTGGACATTTCACCCACTCCGGTAACCTGTCCAAATGATGAAGATGGTGCAATTGAGTTAGATTTCTCTGGTGGTGTGTCACCTTACACCTATGAATGGTTTTTAGGAGATGAGTTATATTCTAATAGTGGAAATATTTCAAACCTTAATGGAGGGATATATTCATTAACTATCACTGACTTAAACAATTGCACATATGACACTATTGTTGAAATATATGAGCCAGATATCTTTGAAATTGAAACTAGATTATTTGAACCACAATGTAGTGAATTATTAGGATGGGTAGAGTTTGATATAACAGGTGGTCATGTTGGAAATTACGAATATATATTTGCTAATCAAGTTTATAATTATATTCCTACAGACACAATCTTTTTAACTACTGGAGAACACCCTTTTGTATTTATTGATGCTCAAGGATGCTTATCTGACACTGTCTTAGTAAATCTAAGTCCGATCTCTGAGGATTGTTTACAAATACCAACGTTATTTACGCCAAATGGAGACACACAAAATGATATTTGGCAAATCGGAGGAATTGAAAACTTCACGGAAGCAAAAATAAGAGTATACAATCGATGGGGCCAATTAATATTTAAATCAAATGGAAACTATTTTGGAAATGAATGGGATGGAACATATAATGGCGACCCTCTACCATTTGCAGTATATTACTACACAATAGACCCAGTAAATGAAAATGGAACAACATATAATGGTGGTGTAACAATTAAACGGTAACATAATAAATGAAAAGATATATTCCTATATTATTGATTTGTGCTTTTTTAAGTTTTAATAAAAAAACTAATGCTCAACAGCTACCTATTTATAGTCAATATATGTTCAATGAATATCTTATTAATTCTGCCTACGCTGGAACATATTATTTCACGCCTGTAATCATAAATCACCGAAACCAATGGATTGGATTTGGAGATTCAGCACCACAAACATCTTCATTTTCTATACATAGTGCAGTAGGCAAAAAAAGTGCACTAGGATCTTCCATGATTTATGACCAAACATCCCCTATTTCACGTACACAACTGGAACTTAGCTATGGACATCATATAATTTTAAATACAAGAAAAAATTTAATACTATCCATGGCATTAAGTGGAACATGGAACATGTTACAGTATACATATGAAGAAGATATGACATATTCTGAAATTATGGATGGTACCATTGACAATGTGAATCAAGGAAGTGAAAATTCAAGTGTAGGAGATATTAATTTTGGAATGGTTGTATTTAATAATTATTTTGATTTGGGTGTCAGTATTCGCAACCTTTTAGCACCTGAGCCAATAAACACAAATAGTGAAGATAAAATTGAAAGAGTTAAATATATTTTAATACATGGATCATACTTAGGGGGGAATAATGAGAATAGTCCTATTGGAATTATACCTTCATTCGTAGTACGAAAAATGGGGCTTCTTACATACAACTCTCTATTTGAATTAGATTTAAATATGAAATTAATATATAAAAATAAAATTTGGACAGGGATGTCTTACAGAACACATGAAAAAGCAATTAGTGCATTAATTGGATTTAATACACCAAAAGCATTTTTCGGCTATAGTTATGATATTGGTGCGTCTACTGAATTAGGCTCATATCATAATGGGAGCCACAATATTGCAATAGGTTTAAAAATAATGGGCAAAAAACAAAGAGCAATTCGTTTTCAAACACCTTTATACCTAAATATAGATACTGAATGGAAAAAAATCAGAGTATCTGATATGCGTAATGAATCTACAAATTAAAAAAATGAAAAATTATATTTTTGATATTGACGGAACTCTTACTCCAAGTAGACTCCCAATTAATAAAAATTTTGAATTTTTTTTCATTAATTGGATGAAAGAGAAAAATGTATACCTAGTCACAGGGTCTGATAAAGAAAAAACCATTGAACAAATTGGTGAAAGCATATGGAGGTCCGTAAACACAGTCTATCAAAGTTGTGGAAATCAAGTTTGGCAACATGGAAAACTACTAAAACAGAATGAATTTTATCTTAATAAAGACATGGAATTAAAATTAAATGAGTTTTTAAATAATTCAAGCTGGACAGAAAAGTTTGGCAATCATTTTGAGCAAAGAGTAGGCCTGGTAAATTTCTCTATAATTGGAAGGAATTGTTCGCAAAAAAAACGAGAAGAATACTACTCTTGGGACATGATACAAAAGGAGCGTGTCCAAATATGTGAAACAATTATGAGCAAATTTCCTAATATTGAAGCTGCTGTTGGTGGTCAAATAAGTATCGATATTTATGAGAAAGGATGTAACAAAGCACAAGTGTTAGATGATATAATTGGTGAGATTTATTTTTTTGGAGATAAAATGGAAAAAGGTGGAAATGACTACCCTATTGCAGAGAGATTACAAAAAGATAAAAGAACACATACTTTATTTAAAGTAAAAAACCCGACTGAAACTTGGAATATATTAAAAGAACTACACTAAGTTTCTAATACTTCCTTAACCTTATCTGCAGCTCCTTGCAAAGAAATTACAGAAATTACTTTTAGACCACTATTGTCAATAATCAATTTTGCCTCCTCTGCATTTGTACCTTGCAATCTGATAATTATAGGAACATTAATCGAACCAATATTTTTGTACGCATCTACTATACCTTGAGCGACTCTATCACATCTAACAATACCACCAAAAATATTTACTAATATTGCTTCCACATTTGAATCATCTAAAATAATGCGGAGAGCTGATTCTACTCTTTGTGCATCTGCAGTTCCGCCGACATCTAAAAAATTTGCAGGATTGCCACCAGATAATTTAATTATATCCATTGTTGCCATAGCTAACCCAGCACCATTTACTATACAGCCCACATTACCATCAAGCTTCACATAACTTAATCCTAAAGAACTAGCATATAATTCTGAAGGATCTTCTTCTTTTTCATCCCTGTAATCTAGAAAATCAGGATGACGAAACAAAGCATTATCATCAATGGTTACTTTTGAATCTACAGCAATCACACAATTATCTGAACTTTTGATAACAGGGTTAATTTCAAAAAGAGATGCATCAGATTCCATGTACGAAGTATATAGATTATTTACAAATTGTAACAAATTCCTAAAAGCCTCACCTTTCATATTAAGGTTATTAGCTATATTCTCACATTGATTTTTTGTTAAACCAACACCTGGATCTATAATCTCTGTAAATATTTGGTCTGGGGTTTCTTCTGCAACTTGTTCAATATCCATTCCTCCTTGTGGTGAATACATAATCATATTCATATTTGTGCTTCTATCAAGTAATACGGATATATACATTTCTTCTATATCGTGTTCACCAGGATAATATACATCTTCTGCAACCAACACTTTATTTACCTTTTTTCCTTCTTTAGATGTTTGAGGTGTAATTAGCATCATACCCAAAATATCAGAAGCATGCTTTTCTACTTCTTTGATATTTTTTGCTAATTTAATTCCACCACCTTTGCCTCGACCACCAGCATGCACTTGTGCTTTAATTATAAAACAAGGGGTTTCGGTTTCTTTAAATAATCTTTTTGCATTAGCAATAGCTTCATCTACTGTCTCAGCTACATAGCCTCTTTGAATTCTAACGCCATGCTTAGCGAGAATTTCTTTGCCTTGATATTCGTGTAAATTCATTGATATTAATATTTGAAAACCAAAAATAATCTAATGTTTAAAAAAATAAAAGGAATTCATTTATTAAAATCGACTATATTTGGATTCGTGAGATATTTTCTTTTATATACTCTTTTACTGCCATCTGTTTTACTGTGTCAAAAACAGCAAAAAGAAGTGTTTGCTAAAAAAATCACATCAAAAATAATCATCGATGGCAAATTAGATGAAAATGCATGGAATGACATTCAACCGGCAGAAAACTTTACCATGATTGAACCTATTAATGGGAAAATTGAAAGACGTCATCAAAAAACAATAGTAAAATTTGCATACGATGATTCTGGGATTTACGTGGGGGCCGAATTAAATGATCAAAATGCTGGGTACGATGACCCTAATATAGCAGGAATCATGACAGAATTAGGTCCAAGAGATTCTGAAGGAAAAAGTGTAGATATGTTTGGTATATTTCTAAATCCATTTAATGATGGAATAAATGAATTTGGTTTTTTAGTTACTGCAGCAGGTGTTCAGATTGACAAGAGAAGTATCCTAACAACAAATGGATATATGGATGATGTTAACTGGGATGCTGTTTGGGAAAGTGCGGTAACTATTGAAAAAGATGGATGGTTCGTGGAAATGAAAATACCATATTCAGCTATTAGATTCCCAAATAAAGAAGTGCAAGAATGGGGTATTAATATATGGAGGCAATTAAGACGGCTTAGGGAAGATTATTCTTGGAGTTTTATCGATGTTAAAAAAAGACATATTGGGAATCAAAGTGGTATATTAAAAGGAATAGAAAATATAACTCCACCTATTAGATTGTCACTAACCCCCTACCTTTCATCTATATTATTAAAAGAACCAATGGAAGAATATAATTTTAATTATAGTTTTGGAGTAGATCTGAAATATGGATTTAATTTACCTATAGGAGGCGAAGATGTCAATTTTACACTTGACATGATACTATTACCAGAGTTTCAACAAGTAGAATTTGACCCACTAGTCCTTAATATCAGTCCATATGAAACATGGTATGATGAAAAACGTAGCTTTTTTACAGAAGGGGCTGATTTATTTAAAAAAGGGAATTTATTTTACTCAAAAAGAATAGGTGGTCCGCCTGTACATGATATAGAGTTAGGTCCACATGACACAATTATATCAACACCTGAAAATACTAGATTATTTAATGCAACTAAAATATCTGGGCGAACAGAAGATGGTTGGGGCATTGGAATCTTTAATGGAATTACAAGAAATACATACGCAGAGATTCAAGATACTACCACATTAGCAAAAAGAGAAGAATTAATTGAACCAACCACAAATTATAACATGTTAGTTATAGACAAAAGTTTTAATCAAAATTCTTTTCTAACCTTGATTAATACTAACGTTACAAGAAAAGAGAATTTTAGAAATGCTCATGTTATTGGGGCATTAGGTTCAGTTACAAACAAAAAAAACACACATACATATGATGCAAGTATAAAAGGTAGTTTGATAAAACATGACCAAGAAAAAGAATCAGGGTTCTCTACATCTTTCAATATTCAAAAAATAAATAACAATATTCAATATTCAATTCAAAACTATATAGAAAGTGATCAGTATAATATAAATGACATGGGGTTTTTATATCAAAACAATGAAATTAATAATAGTGCTACTCTATCTTATAAAATATTTTCCGGTGAAGAACTAATGGCTAAAAAACTAAATATTTTAAAAGGAGGTATAACATTCGGCACCGAGCATCAAATGATTTACAAACCTCTTGCATACAACAAAATAATTATGAAATTTGATGCTTGGGCAGTTAGTAAAAAACATCTTTGGATGAGCCTAAAACTAAGACATTTCTTTGAAGAACGTGATTATTTTGAAGCAAGAATAGAAAATAAAGTATTTATAAAGCCTCCATTAGGAAAGTTGACTTTATCAACATCTAGTAATTTTAATAAACCATTTGCATTAAACTTAACAGGATCTTTTGGCTATAGGTTTACACATAATTATTCGGTATGGGATGAGTTCTCTAATATTAATACTTATTTCAGAATTAACCCCAGATTTAGAATTAACAATAATACTTTTTTACAATATATTACAGCAATTGAACAAAAATATAATGAATTTGGATGGATTACAGAAGATGATATACAAGGAACAATTTTTAGTAGGAGAATTAGAAATACGGTAACCAATAAATTAGCTTTAAACTATACATTTAATTCTAAATCATATATTAAACTTATTGCAAGACATTATTGGTCCACAATTAATAATAGATCTTTTTATTACTTAAATGAAGATGGGAGTCTCATAAACAGCACTTATAACAACAATCACGAACTCAATTTTAACACATGGAATCTTGATATTAATTTTTCTTGGGAATATAACCCGGGATCCTTTTTATCAATTGTATGGCAAAATGAATTAACTCATCAGAACAATGAAGTTGAAAGTATATTTCTTAATAATATTAATGAATTCTTTGAAAATCCAAGTACTAATATATTTTCCATTAAATTTACATATTATCTAGACTATGTCAACCTTGTCTCAAAAAATACAAAATGATTAAAATAGAAAATTTACACAAATCTTTTGACAATACACCAGTATTAAAAGATGTAAATATGAAAATTGAAAAAAATGAAATTGTCGCTCTTCAAGGTCCATCTGGAGCCGGAAAAACTACGCTTTTAAAATCAATTGGACTATTAGACACAATAGATAAAGGCTCTATATTATTTGACACACAAGATATAGCTTCATTTAATACGACACAACAATGTTTTTTCAGGAATCAAGAAATAGGATTTGTTTTTCAATTTCATAATTTGTTGCCTGAATTTTCTGCATTAGAAAATATTTGCATGCCTGCTTTAGTTTCTGGAGAAATATTTAAAAAAACACAACAAAAGGCACTGGTCCTAATGGATGCATTAAATATCAAAAATAAAAAACATGCAAAACCAGATGAACTATCTGGTGGTGAGCAGCAACGAGTAGCAATTGCCAGATCTTTAATTAATTCCCCACAATTAATACTTGCTGATGAACCTAGTGGAAATTTGGATTCAAAACAATCAACAGATATGTTTAACCTTTTTCATGAAATATCAAAAAAACACCAAACTACTTTTTTAATTATTACACACAATAATGATTTAGCGCAAATGTGTAATCGAATTATCAATATTCAAGATGGTCAAATTGTTTAATAATAATTTTTATTTTTTCTATCTAGATGTATAAATAATCTATTTTTGTAAGTAATGGAATTTTCAAATCCCTCTATATTTTTTTACTTAATATTATTATCTATTCCTATTATTATTCATCTATTTAATTTTAGAAAATATAAAAAGATTCATTTTAGCAGTATCCATTTACTTTCACAAATAGAAAAAACAACAAAATCTAAAAACAAAATAAAACAATGGATTATTCTAATCACTAGAATAGGGATTATCACTCTAATAATATTTGCATTTGCATTACCATATATAAATACAAATCCTAATCAACAAGAATCTAGTAAAATTGGAATTTATATTGATAACTCATTTAGTATGGGGCGAATAGATATAGATAAAACTAAATTATTAGATTATGCGAAATCTAATGCAAAACAAATTATTAGAGAATTAAAACCACAACAAAAAGTATTAATCCTAACAAATGATCTTGAAAAAAAACATCAAAAATGGTATACTCCAAAGGATGCTATATCAATTATTGATTCAATTAAAATTTCCGGCAAACCAAGTAGCATAAAGACAATCACGTATAAGTATAATCAACATATTGATACAACTCATTTTAATAGTTTCTATTTATTTTCTGATTTTCAAAAAACAAATGATTTTTCAATTCTAAATACACCTACAAAAACGTCAATAAAAATTGGACATTTAACAACTAAATACAATAACATGAATATTAGTCTCGACTCATGTTATTTCAATGATCCAGTGAGAAAAAAAAATGAAATTGAAAATCTCACAATTCTATTAACAAATCATGGAGAAGAAAATATAACAACAAACACTGAATTAATTATAAACGGTCAACAGAAATCTACTTATAGTATTGATATTCCTGCAAATTCAACAACTACACATAATTTATATTATATCAATCCTAGTAAAACCGAATTTGTAAATGGTTTAATAAGAATTAATGAACAAAATATAACATTTGACAATCAATTATATTTTTCTTACTCAACTAAACCCAAAATACCAGTTGTTGTTATTTATCAAGATAATTTATCGGATTATCTAATGAAAGTGTTTTCCGACTCAATATTTGATTTCAAATCATATAATCACAATCAAATCGACTATAATAAATTAGAAGAAAACCAATTAATTGTCTTAGACCAAATATCTGACTTAACAATCGGTTTATCTACACATTTAAAAGAATACGTGGAAGATGGAAATAATATTTTGATTTTTCCAAATCAAAATATAAACATTACAGCTTATAATAAATTTTTAAAATCTGTTAATGTCGATTTAATATCAAAATGGATTGTTGAAGAAAATAGTGTTGATCAGATAAACTATGAAAATCCTATTTTCAAATCTGTATTCAATAAAAAAAACAGCAACATAAATTTACCCAAAGTACAAGGAAGATTTTTAAGTAAGAAAAATCAAAAATCTCAAAGCCGAGAAATTTTAAGTTTTTTAGATAGCTCACCATTTTTAAAACAATATATATATAAGAAGGGGAATATATTTATGTGTTTTAGTAATTTAAATTCAGAAAATAATAACTTTTCGCAACATGCATTATTTATTCCAATTTTATATAATGCAGCATTAACTAATTCAAATTCTCAAAAACTATATACTATAATAAAAACAGAAACAATTATTGAAGAAAATAAAATAAAAAAAGATGATGAAGTAATATTAAAAAAAGATAATTCATTTAGCATGATACCTGACATTCAGTATCATCATCAAAAAACCTTAATCAATTTCGATGATAAAATTCAGAATGATGGAAGCTACCAACTTATAGTCAACACACAAGACTATATGCCTATTTCATTTAATTATTCAAGAGACGAAAGCACAATGGAGTTTTTAAGTGCAAATGAAATAGGAAATTTATTTTCTCAAAAGTCTTCATTCATAATAAAAACCCAAAACACAATAGCTAAAAAATTTGGAGAAAATAAAAAAAGAAATCAAATAGAATATTTTTTTATTGTATCAGCGATAATATTATTAATAATTGAATTAATTTTGTTGAGAACATGGAAAACATGAAACACATTATTTTAAGAAATGTCAAAATAATAGATACTCGGTCTATACATCATAATCAAAAAAAGGATATATTAATTGAAAATGGGATTATTAAAGAAATTGAAAAAAATATCAATTTAAAATCACCCTTTTTTGAAACAAAAATTAAAAACCTACATGTTTCCCCTGGATGGCTAGATTTACATGCTAGGTTTGGCGAACCGGGATTTGAGTATAGGGAAAATATTGAATCTGGTTTAAATGCCGCTGCAAAAGGTGGGTTTACCGGGGTGGTTGTAATGCCTAGTACTGACCCACCAATAGAAACAAAAACCGATATTCTATTCTTACAGAAGAAAGCTAGTAGTCATATTGTAGATATCATGCCAACAGGATGTATTACCAAAAAATGTGAACAAGAAGAACTTACTGAAATGTATGAAATGCATCTAAATGGTGCTGTAGCTTTTACAGATGATAAAAAAACAATTTCTAACACCATGTTAATCAACAATGCATTAGAATATGTAAAGAGTTTTAATGGGTTAATTATGAATTCATGTTTAGATCCATATTTAAATGAATTTGGACAAATCAATGAGGGAGTAATAAGCACAAAAATGGGATTATCCCCGTCACCAGAATTAGCAGAAGACTTAATGATTTCACGCGATTTATCTTTATTAAGATATACACAGTCCAAATTACATCTATCAACCATTTCTACTAAAAATGCTTTAAAGAAAATTAAAAAAGCAAAAAATGAAAAACTAAATATATCAAGTGATGTTGCCGCACATAATTTAATCCTAAATGATACAGTATTTAACAACTTTAATTCTGATTTTAAAGTTATGCCTCCTTTAAGAGGTGAAACAACTAGACTGTCACTAATTAAAGCTATAGTCAATGGCACTATAGATGCTGTTTCATCTGATCACACACCTATTGAAATAGAAAGTAAAAAATGTGAGTTTCAAGAAGCTAAATTTGGTATGATTGGCCTAGAAACCGTATTTCCAATTATTAACACGGTATTAAAAGATAAGCTAGAATTAGAAAAAATTATTGATTTAATCAGTGTTAATCCAAGAAAAATTATTCATCAAAAAATACCAAAAATTGAAATCAACGAAGAAGCAAACATCACCATGTTTGACCCAAATAAAGAATGGACTTATAAGGAAAGTGACATTGTGTCTATTTCTAAAAACACCCCATTTATAAATTATAAATTCATTGGGAAACCTCTAGGTATTATTAATAAACGTGGGATATTAATGAATCGTTAAAATAATATGAAAAAGTCGACACCAAAACCAATATTTCTATTATTAACTCGATCGATGAATCCAAGCATATTATCTAAATAAAAATTAGTGTAAAACCTGTTTTGCCATCTCTTATTTAACATGATAGAAAAATTAGTATAATTAAACTTATTAAATGAATAACTCGGAATAAGTGAAAAACTATAATCATTAAAATAATGCACATACGAAAAACCACCTGTGTGAAGTAAATTATTAAAAAGTTTTTGGATAGTATAAGAAGCATTAATTTGATTCAATTTATTATCAAAAACATACTTAATTCCTAAATTAATGTTAAAAGGTAGTATTCTAAATTGCTGAACACTTAAACTCTCTTTAATATCAAAAATATCCATAAGTGTATCTTGCAAATTATTAAACTCACTAGACAATACTTGATCTAACTCATAATCTAAACCGTCAAATTGAAAATATCCTAGAGAAGAATATTGATTCTCTTCCCACATAATAAAACCTAAATCAGATACCTTAGTATAAAAGCTAAGCGTTTCATTATAATTATAATCTAGATATAGATCTGTTGCAAACCCTAAATTAGATGATAAATTATAATTACTATTTACAAAAGACTCAACATCTGCATTAATTTCTGAAGAAAAAGGATTATGAACCGTTTCAAAATTATCATTAAATAAAAAACTGGAATTTTGATTATTTACACCCAGCTCTGAAACACCTTTGATAAGTTTTAACTTAGTTGACAATAAAAATTGCTCATTAATTCTCTTAGTATAACCAAAGAAAAGAGAAAAATAATTAGATAAGTTGATATAATTATTATTGTCTAAATCTATTGTTTGATTTAAATACTGATAATTACCATCTACTAATAAAGAAACCAATTCGTTAGATAAAGATGCGTCCAAAAAGAATCGATGATTGATTCCAAATGAATATATACTTTGTCGATGTTCCAGCGCATAATAAAATAATGAATTTTGAATATCCACCAAATGACTTGCAAAATCATCTACATGATTACTATAAGCATCCAAATCAATTATAATACTATTATCAATTGTTTCAAAAAAAGTAAAAACCCCTGGGTTTGAATACATCTCTATATCAAAATTTAAAAGAGGAATTTGCATCAAATGAAATGTGCTGGTATCATGCATTAATAATTCTTCTTTAATAGATATATCTAAATTAGTAGGTTCTAAAGATATTTGAGAATACAGTGTATTATAACTAACTAAAAATACTAAAACTAGTCCTAATTGCTTTATCATAATATATTAATCTAAATTAACTTCTGTTTCAAGCCCAACTTTTAACAAACATTCTGAATCAGAATATATACTCACATATTGATCCTGATTCTGAGAATCTGAAGAACTTAATGTAATATCTATTATAATCTTATTTGTATTAAGTAGATTGTTTATTTCTGAATCTGTCATAGTTAATACACCAGATGATATAACAGAATCAATAACATTACCGTATTCATTTACAATCGCAGGATTAATAATATTATTACCACTATTACTAGACCCAACAAACTCAAGTGTATCAAGATTATTTATTGGATTTAAAGAGTCATGCAAAACCAAACTAAATTCTGTTCCTAAAGGGAATTTATTGATGAAATTATAATGTAGAAGCATTCTACTTATTTTTGAAATATCATAATTAACACCATTAAAAATTATAGTGTCTTTTAAACTAAGATTAGCGGCATTTACAACTAGCGGAAAGTCAATATCAACACCTAACCTTAAAGGATCTTCCCCATTAATATCGCTTGCTGAAAAACTCATGCTAGCATGTGCTTCATATTCAATGACTGCTGGGGGAAGCTCAATAATACCCGCAATTTCATCATCTTCATAAGTTGCAGAACTCGAAGCATTTGGGTCAATATCTACTTCAATAGATAAATTTTCACTCACCCCATTTGGCGAAAATGCAATTAACTGTCCAAAAATATTTCCAGATAAGCCAAAGGGATTTTCTATATTAATTGTGAATCGTGGATGCTCAAGTCTAAGACCACTGTCAAAATCTTCAAATAAAGCTAAATCGACATCTACTGTATCTCCACCAAGTGGTAATGTAATATTATCAAAACCAACATCAATAATAGAAAAAGAAAATTCAAAACCAGTTTCAGGAGTTACTTCTACCATCTGAGCTCCTACATTTTCTATTGTCAAAGTTTCTATATCTAATTCAATACTACTACTATTTGTGATAGTAAGATTTGACAAGTCAATAATGTGAACTGCCGTCTCTCCAGGTGATAAATCAACGATGTTTACATCCCAATAGACACCTAACTCAGGACTAATATTAATTTCTACATTTTCCAGTGCAACTGGCAAGTTATTCGTTATTTCAATTTCAAGATTGCCTGAATTAAAAGCTGCATCACTAAATTCATCAAATTGAAAACTAAATGGTTCTATAATATCTTCATTGAGATAACCAAAAAGAGCTCCTACAACTTCTTGGCCTTCCTCTGGGAAGGTAGTATCTAATAATGAATTTATGATTGGGCCAATAGTTGGGTCATCTTGAACACTAAGCACTAGTTGTTCTATAGTCACCATAGTGTCTATATTCAAACCAGTAATATCTAATAATAATTCCGCAGGCAAAACATAAATAGTATCACTACGAAATGCAAGATGTATTAAATTATTGTCATCATATTCAGTAGTTCCTCTTTCAGGAATCAAATCAGACATAGTAATAGTGGCATTAATAATAGGCGAAATAAGCTCCGGTGACCATCCATTAATTTCTACACCATCTTTTTGACAAGAATAAAATCCAACAATAAAAATGAAAATTGATATAATAATTTGTGGTAGTCTAATCATATATTAAATAAAAAATGAATATCTTAACAAAGATGCAATAATTTAATGTCAAAATATATTATATTGATTTAAAAATGATGTCAAAAAAAAACACAATAAACTCAAAAAAAATTTTTCTTATCGCAGGGCCTTGTGTAATTGAAAATGAACAAATTACTTTTGATATTGCAAAAAAACTTAAATCAATTACAGAAAAATTAAATATAGAATTCATATTTAAAGCATCATATAAAAAAGAAAACCGAACTAAACTAGACTCATTTACTGGACCTGGCTTAGAAAAAGGTGTCGAAATTTTAAAAAGAATAAAAAACGATTTAAATATTTCTATGACAACAGATGTACATAATGCAGAAGACGTATTACAAGTACAGGACGTTGTTGACATTATTCAAATCCCTGCTTTTTTATGTAGACAAACTGACATTTTAATTCAAGCAGCTAAAAGCAATAAAATTATTAATGTAAAAAAAGGACCTTTTCTATCCGGAGAATCATGCAAGTTCATAATAGATAAAATTCGAAAATCTGGTAACCAGGACATAATGATTACTGAACGTGGAAATTCTTTTGGGTATGAAAATTTAATAGTAGACATAAGGAATATTCCCATTATTCAGAAATATGAAGTGCCAGTAATTTTAGATGTTACACATGCTAATCAAAAACCCAATCAAACCACTGGGAAATCTGGTGGCACTCCACAATATATAGAAACTTTGGCTTATGCTGGAGTAGCAGCTGGTGCAGATGGTCTGTTTTTAGAAACACATCCTAATCCAAAAAAAGCATTATCAGATGGTTCTAATATGTTACATTTAGATAGAATAGAGCCTTTATTAAAAAAAATAATTGCTATTAAACAAGTGGTATCATAAAGTGATTTCCAAATTATCATACGCTAAGTAAACATTCTCAGGTAATTCTTTTTTAATTTCATCATGTACTCCCATAGCATGACTAATGTGAGTTAAATAAGCTTTTTTAGGTTGAATTTCTGCAATCAAACTTAATGATTGTTGCAAGTTAAAATGAGAAATATGCTTTTCTTTTTGCAAAGAATTAATAATCAAAATTTCTGACCCCATTAACTTATTTTTTTCATCATCTGATATATAGTTTGCATCTGTGATATATGATAAATTGCCTATTCTATAACCCAATACAGGTAACTTATGATGCATCACTCTAATCGGTGTGATTTTCATATTAAAAATCTGGAAATCATCAGTGCTAATAGTATTTAAAGAAAATTTTGGTTTTCCTGGGTAATTTGCACCAAGAAAAAGATAATTAAAATCATTTTTAATAGCTTTAAAGACACTGTTTTCTGCATATAATGCAATAGGTTTTTTATCCATATAATAAATTGGGCGCAAATCATCTAAACCAGCTGTATGGTCTCGGTGTTGATGTGTAAATAATATAGCATCAATAGAAAATTGATTAAGTTTTAAAATTTGTTCTCTAAAATCTGGCCCTATATCAATTAAAATATTATAATTATTAATTGAAATAAATAAAGAACTTCTTAATCGTTTATCTTTTTCGTTTTTTGACTGACAAACCATACAAGCACAACCAATAACAGGTACGCCTTGAGAAGTTCCAGTCCCTAAAAAATTTGCTTTTATTTGCATATAATAAATTTAATTTTTTTGTTCTTTTTAAACAAACTAAACTAAATTTGTATTTTAAAGTAATTGAACATGGAAAATGTTATTTTAAGCCCAGCACAAAAAGCACTAAACATTAATTTAGATGAACACATCTATGGCACATTTTCTGAAATTGGGGCAGGCCAAGAAGTAGTAAGACATTTTTTTAGAGCTGGTGGTGCTTCAGGAACAATTGCAAAGGCCATGTCAGCATATGACATGGACGTTAGTGATGCTATTTATGGAAAAGAAGAAAGCGGAAGATATGTATGTGAATCACGCTTACAAAAAATGATTAATCGAGAATACTTGCTGCTAGAAGAACGATTAGACAGAAAACAACATCCTAATAAATCTTTTTTCTCATTTGCTAACACAATTACCACAACAAAATATCATGATGACCAAGAACCTGGACATGGATGGATGGGAGTTAGATTTCAACTCAAAGCAAATGAGAAACCTAATGATGTAATCATTCATATTAGATTACATGACCTAGAAGCTAAGCTACAACAAGAAACTGTTGGCATATTAGGTGTAAACTTAATATATGCATCATTTTACTATCAAGATTCTCCAGAAAAATTTATCCGAAGCCTTTATGATAATTTAAATCGCAAACAAGTTGAAATCGATATGGTTCAAATGAATGGTGAAAAATTTGAATCTGTAGATAATCGTCTTTTAAGTCTTTTACTTGTAAAAAATAAAATGACTGAAGCGGTTATTTTTGGCCCTGATGGACAAAATCTACAACCATCAGATGTATTATATAAAAAAAATATACTTACACTAAGAGGTAGTTTTAGACCAGTTACAAAAGTAAATATTGATATGATAAAAAATGGTCTAAATGAATTTATAAAAGAAAACAAAGTCAAGGAAGAAAATCTACAAGTACTTTTTGAAATTACATTGAATAATTTAAAATCGGAAGGAGATATTAATGAAAAAGATTTTCTGGATCGTGTTGATGTTTTATGTTCAATTGGACAAACAGTTATGATATCTAATTACCAACGATATTATAAGTTATTAGATTATTTTGGACGATTTACTGATGAAAGATTGGGCGTTATATTAGGGGTGACAAATCTACAGGAAATTTTTGATGCAAAATTTTACAGACACTTAAATGGCGGGATACTTGAAGGAATTGGAAAAATGTTTAATCGCGACATTAAAGTCTATGTTTATCCATATAAGCCAAATAAGGATAGTGATTTAAAAACAAGTAAAAATTTATCTATTCAACCGCGTATAAAGCCATTATATGATTTTTTTACATTTAACAAAAGAATTATTGACCTTAACAATTACAATAGTGATTATCTAAGTATATTTTCTAGAAAAGTTCTAACTATGATAAGAGACGATGAAGAAGGATGGGAAAAAATGGTACCCACTTATGTCGATAATATAATAAAGGAAAATAAATTATTTGGACACAAATAATACTGCTAGAAATTAAAACCCAAGACTTTAAGCATCTCTACATACAATAAAGGTAAGGAAAAACCTAGTAGTGCAATCAAAAAATATATTCCTAAATTAACGGCACCCGCATAATCTTGAGCCATTCTTTGACCTAAAAACAAACAAGACAAAGTCATTAAAGACAAGAACATACCAATAAGATACCAGGAATATATAATCCAATAGAGACCATCGGCTTGAAAAAGAGTTAATAAAACCACATAAAAACAGACCCCACCTGTAAGACATTCTAGAAATGTTATAATCACCAATAAAAATTTGACTTGATTTCTAAAAAATGTCTTCTTAAAATGATCTTTAAAGTAAGNTAAATTACCTGAAAAAGAAATAANTTTATCTATNCCAGATTGTAAAAATAAAATNGCNAAAAATAATGACACAAATAAAAGAAACCATCGGTGAAAAACATATTCACCCCACCCTAAAGTCTCTGAAAAAAAATCAAATAATAAATCAATCATTATACTAATATATAATGGTTTTCCACATTGTTGAAAAAATAATTGTTTTTTTTTATCTAAAAAAATAAAAAATCATGATATTAGTTATTAATATAATAATACGATTTTTAAATGGGTAAAATTATTTCAATTGTTAATCAAAAAGGAGGTGTAGGTAAGACAACAACTGCTGTCAATTTATCTGCTAGCCTAGGGGCTCTAGAGAAAAAAATACTACTAATTGATGCCGACCCACAAGCAAATGCCACCTCTGCATTAGGAATTGATTTAGACGACACTCAACAGAACAAAACTATTTATGAGGTACTAGAACACAATATTGATATTCAAGAAGCTGTACTACAAGCTGATTCTCCTAATTTAGATATCATTCCATCAAGTATTGATTTAGTGGGTGCAGAAATAGAATTGGTAAATCACCCTAATAGGGAAAAAATGTTACATGATCAACTTGAAACTATAAAATCAAATTATGATTTTATTCTCATTGATTGTCCTCCATCATTAGGGTTAATTACATTAAATTGTTTATGCGCATCTGACTCCACTTTAATACCTATACAATGTGAATACTTTGCACTAGAAGGTTTAGGTAAATTGATGAATACTATAAGAAAAATACAGAATTTTCATAACAATCAATTGTCAATTGAAGGACTTTTATTAACTATGTATGATTCTCGATTAAGATTATCAAACAATGTTATTGAAGAAGTAAAAACACATTTTGAAGAAATGGTATTTAATACTATTATTCAAAGAAACGTTCGTTTAAGTGAAGCAACTGGGTTTGGAGAAAGTATTATAAAATATGATGCAAACTGCAGAGGGGCTATTAATTATTTAAATTTAGCTAAAGAATTTATTGAAAGAAATCAATTAATAACAAACGAAACAAATGAATAATACAAATCGATTAGGTCGAGGTTTGTCATCTATTTTTAATAGAGGAGAAGAAAAAGCAAAAAACGAAAATAACAATATCGAATATATTGATATTAATCTAATTAAAAAAAATCCGTTTCAACCAAGAACTCGTATTACTGACGAAACATTAAATGAATTAGCTGATTCAATCAAGACATATGGATTGATTCAAGCCATAACAGTTAGACAAAATAATGAGAATGAATATGAGTTAATATCTGGTGAAAGAAGACTACGTGCATCAATAATAGCAGGCTTAAATAAAATACCTGCTTTTATTAAAAAAGTAGATTCTAATCAAATGCTAGAAGTTGCTTTAGTGGAAAATATTCAAAGACAAGATTTAGATCCAATTGAAATAGCAATTAGCTTGGAGCACTTAATTGAACACTATAATTTAACACAAGATTCTTTGGGGAAAAAAATTGGGAAAAGTCGTTCTACAATTAGCAATTACATTCGCCTATTAAAACTTGACCCAATTATACAAGCTGGACTGAGAGATAAAATAATAAGCATGGGGCATGCAAAGGCTATTATTAATATTGAAAATCAAACAATACAATTAGAATTGTATCAAAATATAATTCAAAATAAACTATCTGTTAGAGACACGGAGTCTATAGTTAAGCAACAAAAACCAAACACGTCCAAAAAGGATACGCAAATAACACCTAAATTATCAGTATATTATCAAAATATAGAAAAAAATCTATCCGATTTTTTTAATCAAGAAATTAGATTAAAAGTATCGAAAAACGGAAAAGGAAAAATTGAAATACCTTTTAAATCAGAAAAAAAACTAAATGAAATCATTCAATTATTGCAATCTTCTTAAGAAAATACTTTTATTCACTACCTTCATTAGCTGTTCTGCTTTTTCTCAAAATACAACTAAGATATCACCAAAAAAAGCTGCAATTCTATCAGCAAGCTGTCCTGGACTAGGACAAATTTATAATAAAAAATACTGGAAAACACCTGTAATATATTTAGCATTTGGAGGAACACTATATTATTATTTTGAACATGACAATAAATATAACACATATAAAAATGCATATATAGCACGTACAGATGATGATGAAAACACAATAGATAATTTTTCAAATTACACAAACAACAATCTAATTACCTTACAAGACTATTATAGAGACGCAAGAGATTTGTCCGGATTAATATTTTTTTTAATATATATATTAAACATTGTTGATGCATCAGTTGACGCACATTTAATGAGTTATAATATAAATGATAATTTATCACTAAATTTAAAACCAAATCGATTAGACTATCAATTTGAAACACTTAATCTATCTCTAACATATAATTTATCAAAATGAAAATTGGCATCATAGGATACGGGAAAATGGGAAGAGAAATAGAACAAGCAGCTCTCGAGAATGGACATATAATTGTATTTAAAATCAATTCCAAAAACACACATAAATTAACTACTGAAAGTTTGTCAGAAATTGATATAGCAATAGAATTTTCAACACCTAAATCTGCATTTGAAAATATTTGTTTTTGTCTAACTAACAACACTCCAGTTATATGTGGAACCACAGGCTGGATAGAGAAAATAGATGAAATACATATATTGTGCAAACAAAAAAAAGGAGCTTTTTTATATGCAGAAAATTTTAGCATTGGAATGAATATTTTTTTCCAACTTAATAAATATTTAGCTCAATTAATAGGTGAAAAAGAATATAACCTTCGCGTTACAGAAACACATCACACAAGTAAAAAAGATGCTCCTAGTGGGACTGCAATTAAAATTCAAAGTGACTTAAACAAAATTTTAAAGAAAAATGACAATATTCAAATAAAATCAAATAGAATTGGCAATATAAAAGGGGAACATGAAGTAGAATACTTTTCAAAATATGACTCGATATACATAAAACATACTGCACATAATAGAAAAGGATTTGCAAAAGGTGTTATATTAGCAACAGAATTTCTAAAAAATAAAACTGGCATTTTCTCTATGAGAGATGTTATTAAAAATTAATAGGAATGTTTTTTATTTCGCTCATCACATACTTTACAGCTATTTATCTTATTTATTTTAAAAAAATAATGTGGAAGCCTATCCTAACTGGGATACTAACAATAATTGTGATAAGCTCTTTTATCTTTTCACTAGAAATAGCAAAACAATATGCTATTTTTTTAATTATTATATATCTAAGTAGCATATTTATTAAACTTACTGCTCGTTTTATATGGAAAATCGTAAAATCTATCGACCATAGACGAAAATTCACTACTTGCTTTTTATATCTATTTCTATACTGTTTCGCATTGTTTTTAATAATCACTACTACTAAACAAGAATGGTTAAATTGGTTTTACTTTCTAATATACTTCCCATTAGACTATTATTACTTTCAATTTATTCCATGGCCAGATCAAAAAGGAAAACAAGCAAACATTTCTAAGCAAGATGAGTGGGAAGAAGGGATTACATTTGCAATTATTGCTGCAACATTAATTCATGTTTTCTTTTTGCAACCATTTACAATACCTACTTCATCAATGGAAAAAAGCATGTTAGTTGGAGATTTTCTAATTGTAAGTAAAGTTAATTACGGTGCAAATATTCCAAACACACCACTTTTTCTACCTTTCATGCATCAAAAAATACCAGGCACACAAAATACCCCGTCATATTCAAAATTAATACAACTTGGATATAACAGACTGCCGGGTTTTCAATCAATTAAAAATAATGATATTGTGGTTTTTAATTTTCCTGCTGATACACTAAGAGAGCATATTCCATTTGATAAAAAAATGAACTATGTAAAAAGATGTGTCGGAATTGCAGGAGATTCATTAGAAATCATTGAAAAAGATGTTTACATCAATGGTAAACAAATAATCAAGACAAAAAATATTATAACACAATTTCAATACATTATTAAACCTAAAGACAGTGTTTATGTTAGTGCTAATGTCATGAGTAGCTTAGAGCAACTACTAATAGAAAACGATATAGAGACATATGCACAATATGCTTCACAAAAAGGATATAGTCAATTAATGAAATTAAATGAAAAAAGAAAAAATGAAAAAAAATATGGACCATTAAAAAATACCGGTTTTTTTATTGTATTCTTAACAAATGATGAGAAACGAATTATAGAAAAAACAGTAAACAAATGGTTTGTTTTTTCGGAACAAGAATTTGAAAAAAACCTATTTCCAAAAACTCTAAAAAAAGACTGGACATCTAATAACTATGGCCCCATATATATACCAAAAAAAGGTGACACGTTAACATTAAACAAAGAAAATATTCATTTTTATAAAAAAATAATTGAAGATTATGAAAATAATAAGTTGGAAATTTTAAATACTGATTTGATTGTTATTAATGAACAACCTACCAAAAGCTATGAGGTGAAAATGAATTATTATTGGATGATGGGTGATAACAGACATAATTCTGAAGACTCTCGAGTATGGGGATTTGTTCCAGAAAACCACATTGTAGGCAAACCTATATTTACCTGGCTCAGTATTAACTTTAATGCAATCAATAAAAAAAGCTTTATAGATAAAATAGGTATTATTAGATGGGAAAGATCACCAATTATATGGATATTACTCACCATATTTATAATTAACATCGGGAAGCGTTTTTTGAAATCAAAACAAGGAACTAGTAAATAATTATTAGTTTAAATAAAAATTGTGAAACAAAACACTCATTCAAGTATTCTTTCTACAGCTTATTTTCCACCAATTCAGTATTTTCAATCTTTTTATAAATATGATGCAATCTACATAGAGCATAATGAATACTATAAACGACACAGTACACGTAACCGCTGCATAATACTAGATTCAAATGGACCATTATTATTAACAGTACCTATTCATAGCTCTTCGAAAACATTAATAAAAAATATTCGAATTTCTAATGAAATGTGGAGAAAAAAACATATCAACAGTCTAAAATCTGCCTATGGATCAGCACCTTTTTTTATTTACTACTTCGAAGACATAAAAAAGATTATAACTAAAAAACACACTTTTTTAATTGATTTAAATATTGATATTCTAGATTTTTTTTTAAATGAGTTACAACTAAATAAGCGAATTACATACACTGAAAAATATATTAACGATTATCCTGAAAATATAAAAGATCAACGACATGCACCACAAGAAATTGGCAAGCAAAAAAAATATCATCAAGTTTTTGGTGTAAATTTTACAAAAAACTTAAGTATAATAGATCTTATTTTTAATGTAGGACCAAAAGCAAAAGAATATATATGTGTATGATAATAACTAATTACTATCTTTAACATAAGTATGAGCAACAAAATAGACATAAAATTCAATAAAAATGAAGACAATTTGAAACTCTTAGTTTCAGAGATGAAACAAAAAAAAGAGCTTATTGAACTAGGTGGTGGGAAATCCAATATTGAAAAACAACACAAAAAAGGTAAATTAACAGCACGAGAAAGGATTAAAAACCTTCTTGATGAAAATACAGAACAGATAGAAATCGGAACATTTGCTGCTAACGATTTATACCAAGATTTTGGGGGTTGTCCATCGGCAGGTGTAGTGGTGGTAATTGGAAAAATTCACAGAAAAACATGTATTATAGTTGCAAATGATGCAACAGTCAAAGCTGGAGCATGGTTTCCTATGACCGCAACAAAAAACTTACGAGCACAGGAATTTTGTATGACAAATGCAATACCTATTATTTATTTAGTTGATAGTGCGGGTGTGTTTTTGCCTCTTCAAGATCAAATATTTCCAGACAAAGAACATTTTGGTAGACAGTTTCGAAATAATGCAAAAATATCTGCTATGGGAATACCGCAAATATCTGCAATAATGGGAAGCTGTGTAGCTGGTGGTGCATATTTGCCAATCATGAGCGATGAAGCATTAATCGTAGAAAAAACAGGAAGTGTATTCTTAGCTGGATCACACCTAGTTAAAGCTGCTATCGGAGAAAATATAGATAATGAAAAATTAGGAGGCGCAGACACACATTGTGATATTTCAGGAGTAACTGATTATAAATGTAAAAATGATGAAGAAGCTATACATTTAATTAGAGACCTGATAAAATCTACTAGAAATGGCTCCCTGGCAGGTTTCTCTAGAATAGAATCCAAGGAACCAAAAAAAAGTTTAAATGATATATATGGTATTATACCAAAAGATCGTAGCCAACCATATGATGTGAAAGAAATCATTGAAAGACTTGTTGACGATAGCTTTTTAAGAGAATATAAAGCAAGTTATGGAAAAACATTAATCTGTGCCTATGCTAGAATTGATGGATGGGCAGTTGGAATAATTGCTAACCAACGTTCAATA
>PAMG01000006.1 GCA_002707245.1 Flavobacteriales bacterium | reverse complement strand
AAAAAGACTCTATAGCCTGGGAAAAAGCATCAAATAAAGTACATACTTTTAGATAATTTGGCATTTCTTGAACTAATGAAGCGTCTGCTATTATATACTCTGGTAATAATTTTTCGCTAGCAATAGAAAATTTTTTTTTACCAAGATATACAACACTAAAACTTGTCGCTTCACTACCTGTACCTGCAGTAGTTGGCATAACTAACAAAGGTAAAAATTTATTTTTTATAATTTCTTTTCCTCTTATTACATTTTCATAATTTTCTTTAGAAAGAGCTGTAACACTAATTAATTTTGCTGCATCAATAATTCTTCCACCTCCAATAGCAATAATTAAATCTGAATTTGATTGTTTGAGTTTTTCACATCCGGAAATTATAGTTTTAAAATTTGAGTCAGTCATAATAAATGTTTCTATACTGGCACTTTTGGTGTAAGGCTTAATTAAATTCTCGATAGATTGATAAGCGTTATTTCCAACAACTAAAAATGTATAATTTTTATCTTTTATATTTTGATTAAAAAATAATTTTAAATCATTTAAGGTTAACATATTTATTTTTTGATAAATATCTTTATTTATATCATAATCTATGCCTATTTTTTTAGCATCAAGATATCTCCAAAAAATACTAGACCTTTTTGTTCTTGATGTTTCTATTTTCTTAAGTGCGGCTGTTTTGGCATCATTAAATTGGCCTTCTGACTCCGGCATATTATTCATTAATTCTAATAGTGCTAATGTGGCTTCATTCAATTTATCCACCTGCGTTCCTAGATAGGCTGTAACATAATGTGATCTATCTAATTGCTTTGGAGTAGAAAAATATGATCTTGCTGAATATGCTAATGCCTTTGATTCTCTAATTTCTTGAAATACTATTGAAGATAAACCACTTCCAAAATACTCATTAAATAATCTTGCTGGAGCAATTAATTCTTTACTATATTTAGGTCCTTTCGAAATCATAGAAATTTCTGACTGAACCATGTCATAATTAGAAAAATAGACAATATTCTCTTCGTTATCTAATTCTACAAATTGTTTAGCGGGAATTACTAGTCTTAAATCTTCAGCTACAAAGTGATGTTTTTTCAATAAATTCTGAATATCTATAATATTTTTTCGACCATAATAATATATGTAATGATCAAAAGAACTCAGTGTTTTAATTTTGTTAACTAATTTTTGAACATCTACTTTTTTTAGTTCTTTTTTACTTAATATATGCTTACTCGGAGAATCATTACCATATTTTGCATAATCTCTCATAGCTGATTGTATTCTCCATTTCGATTTTTTATTATCAGATCTTTTACGTAATATATCCTTAATCATATTATCATATGCCATTTGATCTGCTTGAACATTTCTTAATATATGCTCGAACATTTCTAGACCCTTTTCAAAAGATTCTTCTAATCCAGATAAACTAATATAAACTCTCTCATTAGCTACATATACATTATAATTTAATCCTAATTTAAATAGCTCTTTTTCTATCTCTTCTGCTGTATATTCGTCTGTGCCTAGGTACTCTAAATATTGAATTGCTAAAGATAATTCTTTATCGCTAAACTTACCCATTTCAAATATATAGCTTAAAGAGAATACTTCATTTGTCGTATTACGAACATAATAACTGGGAATATTGTTATTAAAAGAAAAAGATTTTATGTCTTGCTGATAATCATTAAAAACTGGTTCTAATCTTTTCGACTCCATGTCATTAAATTTCATTGCAAAAGATGAAGTTGTATCGCGATTTAAAGGCACATTAGTGATTGCAGGTTTTTTAACTTTAATACTGTTGGGGGTCCCATTTAATTTNTTNACNACAACATAATTNTCAACAAAATACTTTTGNGCAAAGTTNACAACATCNTGCTTCGTNACNTNACTTAACTTATTATTNNTATTAACGACATCTTNCCAATCCTGACCTAAAATAAANGCATTAGTCATTTTACTNACTCTATAATAATTATACTCATTTCTAATTTGATCATTTAATTTATTGTTTTTTATGACTGCTGCCATCATCCAATCTTCAAATTCACCGGATTTAATTTTGTCTAATTGCGATAATAAAAGCTGTCGAACCTCTTCTAAAGTTTGGCCACCTCTAGGTTCTNCATCAAGTATAAAATATGAATAGTCTTTGGAAATCATATAATCCGCAGATCCGCTTAATATTTTCTGAGATTTTACCAAATTTAAATCTATTAAACCTGCTTTCCCATTAAATAATAATTCTTTTAAAAGAGGTAATAGATATATGTCATCTGAGTCAACACCATCTAACCTAAAACCCACATCGACCCATTCTGAATCACTTCCTACTACATCAATGATTTCAGGATTAGTAATTAGATCTTCAATTGGTGAAATAAACTCAGGAATTTCTTTTTTGGTATAAGAACCAAAATACCTTTCAATTAAACCAATTGTGTAGTCAGGGTCAATATCTCCAGCAAGGACAATTGCCATATTATTGGGTACATAATACTGATTGAAATACTCATGAATTTTCTCCATAGATGGATTTTTTAAATCATCGCTCGTTCCAATTGTAGTTTGCGTGCCATATGGATGTTTTTTGAATAAATATTTCATCATAGTATACCATGATAATCTCCAATCATTATCTTGAGCTCTATTAAATTCTTCATACACTGTTTCTAATTCAGTGTGAAATAATCTAAGTACTAATTCACTAAATCTTTCAGACTCAATAGCTAACCATTTTTCTAATTCATTAGAAGGAATATCGTTGACATATACTGTTTCTTCCAAAAATGTATAAGCATTAGTCCCTTTTGCTCCTAAAGAACTAATCATTTTATCATATTCATTCGCTACCGCATAACTAGCTGCAACTGAAGAAATACTATCAATTTTATGATAAATAGCATCTCTCTTTATATCACTCTCAGTATTTCTTCTTTTTTCGTATAAATGAGAGATTTTATCAAGCTCTATCTTTTCTTTTTGCCAATTAATGGTCCCAATTTCTGAAGTTCCTTTAAATAACATGTGCTCTAAATAATGTGCTAATCCTGTTGCATCAGACGGGTCTTGTTTACTGCCTGTTTTGACCGCTATATTAGTTTGTATTCTCGGTTCATCTTTATTAATTGACATATATACTTTAAGCCCATTTTCTAGTGTGTATATTAATGTGTTTAGTGGATCATTTTCAATTATATTATAATTGTATTCTTTTTTTTCTATTTTATTGTCTGTATTTATTGCATTAAATATTATGTACGCTAAAAAACAAATACACCCTATCCATGTTAAAAGTCCTCCTAAATTTTTCATATAATTAAATTTTGATTTGATTAACTAAAGCATAAACTACTTTTATTTTTAATACGAAAGATGCAAATAGTAATGTTTTGCTTTAGATTTATTTATTTTTTTATTAAAAATAACTATTCCAAGTTTAAACATATCAATAGAATACGAAACATCCAAATCTGATTTTATAATTTTCCAAGCTTGTTTCATGTCATTACTCCAATTAATGTCATCAAAAATAAATACTGCTGGGAATTTTAGATTTGATTTTAAATTATTAAAATACTCAATTGTGGACTCCTTTCTGTGATTACCGTCAATAAATAAAATATTAAAATTGACATTTGTCGTCAAAAGTTCTGCAAAAGTTTTTTCATATAAGCCTTCAATAATTGTATATTTTTCACTTGAACTAATTTTTGAAAATTGGTTGTTAGAAATCTGACATAACTGAGGCACTCCCTCCATTGTAATAAAACTACTATGAATCTTTGCTTTTAGAGCTTCCAATATATATGAGCCTGACACACCAAGATTTGTGCCTATCTCTAAAAAATAAGGTGATTTATTTTTTTTTGTAACAAGATATAAAAGCTGAGCCCAAATACTTTTTGAAGTTGCTTGGCTACAAATTTCATTTACCTTCATGCTTTTGTTTTGTCCAAAGATTTCATATGAAATAAGTGTGTGATTATTTAATAGTGATTTTCTATATGCTTCACATCTATTAAATACAACAATATCTTCTGAGGTATGTTGGCCTGATTTTAATTGAACAAACGAAGAAACTATATCATTTAAATACTGATCATTTTCAGCAAGCATCTTTTGAATGGTTCTTTTTTCTACTAAACGAATAGCGAATAGCGAAAAATGTTTTTTTATTTTTGAGAAAATCATAAAATTAAAATTAAATATAATGATAAAGATTCGAAAAGCTCAAAAATCAGATGTGTCACATATTTTAAACTTAATAAAAGAGTTAGCAGAATATGAAAACTCTTTAAATCAAGTGTCAGTAACTATAGAACAATTAGAAAATGATGGCTTTTCTGAAAGCCCTTCTTATTATTGTTTAATTGCTGAAAAAAATCATGAAATAATTGGTATGTCCTTTTATTGGATACGCTACTCTACATGGAAAGGTAAATTTTTATTTTTAGAAGATTTTATCGTTAAAAAAAAATACAGGAAATCAGGCGTTGGACAAAAATTATTTAATGAAACTATTAAAATCTGTAAAAACAATAAACTTAATGGTATGTGCTGGCAAGTGTTAGATTGGAATACTCCAGCAATTAATTTTTATAAAAAATATAATGCTGAAATTAGTGGCAAATGGTTGAATGGAAAATTAAGCAAGGAGCAAATTCAATCGTTTAATTTTTAAAAATTTACTATCTTAATAATAAAAAGCTATGAAACTGAGAAAATGGTGGTATGATGCAAAGACCACAAAATGGCAAATTGTATTTGGTGTATTTATTATTTTTTTCCTTTTTGTGGTTCCTTTTTCTCTTTTAGATCAAATAGAATGGGATCCTGACTGGAAACATGCCAATTTTGTTGATAGTATCTTGGCCACAATGTTGGGTGGGGTTGCTGTTGCAATTATTACAGGTGTTCTTATTATTTTCCAAAATGTTGTCGGAATGGACAGGGAAAAAAATCAGAAAATTTTTGACAAACGAGTTGAATTATATAAGAATTTCCTAGAACAAACTATGGCTATTATTGATGATGATGTTTTAGAAGACCATGAAAGAAAAAACTTAATGGTAATAGAAAAAGACATATTAATGATTGCATCTCCTGAAACTTATGCTGCCTGGTATGATGTCTACCGTTACATATTGAAATTGCCTCGTACTGTTGAAGAAATGAATAAATTACGAGATAATCCAAACGATGAAAAAGAACATAGTAATCGTGTACAGAAGATTGCCGAACTCACCACATATTTTGTTAATCAATGTAGAAAAGATTTACAAATAGAACAAATTAAGAGCAGTCTGATGAAGGAAATAAATGAAGAAAATAAATTGGAAATTAAAAAACACTTATTTACAGGAGGTGCTGATGTAACTAAAAATAATTAATATAAATGTTCAGTCATAAATATTTTTGCAAAATTTAAAGACTTTTTTTTCGCATCTTTATTCCCGCCAAAAGTAGGACCTCTTTTAACACACATAGCAAGTCCAATTTTTTGTAAAAATGGTGTAGTCATTGGTATATTTAAAAAATTCATAATTACGGCACCATCTGCATTCATAGAAAACCGACAGTCTTCTAAAATATAGCCATTTGATTTTATCGTAGGAGGTCCATCTCTATCAAAAGAATGATGTGCATTTGGATAAACAGTTAATGATATATTTGATTTTTTTCCCATTTGATTTACCAATTCTACACAGGCATCTGATGGTGTCCAATTATCTAATTCACCAATCAAAATATGTATTGGTGCTTCGCCAAAATCTAAAATTTCGGGAACGACAATACAAGGTGGATAAAGAGCTAGATGGGCAGAAAAATGTACATCTGGATTAATTGCATCTTTTAATGGAGTCCATGCTGAAAAAAGTGTAACTCCTCCTCCAAGGCTCCATCCTGTAATTCCTATTTTATTTGGATTAATATTTTTATGCAAAGATAAAACTTCAAATGCTTTATATGCATCTAAAACCATCATTGCAGTAGTAACTTCTATTTGAGTTCCAACTGTAGATGTCACCCCCCTACTTTTGAAACTACACACTTCAAATGTAGCGATTCCGTTAGAGCGATATAAATCTAAATACTCATAATGATGTGTGGACCAGCCATTACTTCCGGCAAATGCAATAATTAGAGGATAAACTAACGTAGAATCAAAATCATTGGGCATTGTTAAAAAGCCATAAACCTTTTGATTATATTCAGGACTTTGATCTATTATTATATGCTTAAAAGAAAATGGGTTTGCACTATTAAAATAAATCTTTTCTTGACTAAAAGAGAAAAGAGGAATAAGTAACAAGATGATTATATGTCTCAAAGCTTTCAAGTAAAAAAATTATAGGTCTTGTGATTTTGTATAGTCTTCTATATTATCATTGTCATCGGAGGCAAACTTAATTAAAAATGAACCTGCAACATAAAAAACAATCGGTGTAATTACAGCTAACCCACCTAATAAACTTTCAGAAAACACATACCAGCTCATTAATAAATCTGGGTATATCCAAGAAAGAAAAAAATCTAAAAACCCAAATATTATAAGGACATAGCCAAAGAATGAAAAAAATCTACTCATAATATATTTTAATAAAATATCAATACTACTAAAATAAAAATTATTTAATTATAAGGGCGAAGAAATCTGCCAAATCAGATATTGAATAAAAGTTAGATTCGATGAAATATTTGATGTAAATATAAAAACTCGCATCTAAGTTGAATAGCAATTCTTTAAGTTATATACTTTTCTAATAACCTTTTGGCTAAATCTAATTTTTTCGTTTCAACAAATAAAGTTTTTTCGTTAAATCCAATGGCTGGAGCAGCCCAACCAGCTATCACTGATGAATCATAGGGCATTTTAAAAAAAAAACCTATGTCATTTTTATCTAATAGACTTTCTACAATAGGCAAGTCAAAATGATTAATGTTTGACAATAAAGTATATTTCATATAAATTACATTAGTGAATGGTGTCGTCTAATTCCAGGTACTGACAATACCCTCCATCTATGAGTAGATCTAAAAATCCTTGATCAAGCTCTGTCCAATAATCAACACTATTTGGCATTAATAAAATATAATCTCCTAGACAATATTCACCTTCTTCTAAAAGAAGAGTTATAAAAGTATCATTAACCGCCTGAGGATATTGATATTCTATGCATTTGACACATTCTTCAGAAAATAATTGTATTTCTGTTTCATCCGAACAACTAAATATTAAAAGAAAAAATAGTATAAAAAAGTTATTATTAAAATTCATATTTTTTATTGACTTTTCCTGTATTATATATTTCAAAAAATAAACTAGCATTATTATTTTCTCTCCCTAAGAAATCTAGTTTTTTAACTATATACTCGTCTTTTATAAGATGAGTATCATCTATGTTAATCCATTCACCTGTTAAACGTACATTGTCAATGTACAAATAACTTCCTCTATCTCCACTAAATTCAAATCTAACAATTACGTCTTCTTGTTCTGCTGCTGCTTGAATATTAACAGATTTTTCTACCCATTCACTATTTGAGGGAAGAAAATTATTTCCTACATTTAAGCCATTATTAGTTATTAATTCATCTGTGCTCCAAGCTGCTCTCTCCTGCCAAGTTTCACCACAATTTTTAGAATACGAAACAACTAATAAATCTTCTGTTTCATTATTTCTCTTTGCATAAGCCAAATCAAATAGTAACTTTAATGGCTCTCCAACGCCTAATCCATAATTAACTAAATCTAAATTAGGCGAATAAAGTATATGCTTTCTATTACAATCAAAATATCTACTTCTAATTCGAACAGATGCAGTTCCTTGTGTAGATGCTAAATATGTTCTTGTCCAACTTGTTTCACCTTCTGGTGCGTCTATAGACCAAGATAAACTAGGGTTATTACTTAATGGAAATTGATTGCTTTCAAAACTTTCCTGTAGAGTCATTTCTGAATCGTATATAACATATGTTTTTGTTAAACTACTCTCACCATTATTACTAATAACATTTAATGTAATATCATATTCACCAGGATTAGAATATATAACTGTAGGGTTTTCTTCTGATGAAAATTCAATGTCTGCACCAGAAAATGACCAAGAAAATATTGGATTATCTCCTAAAATTTTACTCTGATTTAAAAAAGTTATCGGTGTATTGACGCAAATTCTATCCACAGAAGAAATAAAAAAATCTACATCAGGTGGACAGACCTCTGCAGTATAATTATCATGAGTTCCTGTTTCCCAAAGATTATTACTTGTCCATAGATTGTTTCGTCCAGAAACAGATGAATTTAAACAATTTTGCATTCTATTCGACTGGCCAACAGTAAACATACATGTACAAGATGAATAATCCATGAAATTTTGAATATTATCTAAACTACCACAAGTTACTTGTGATAAATTGCAAGTAGAATATGCACCAATTGTATTCGGCGTGTCATTTACATCATCATCAGCAGAACAATTACCATCATTACCATTATCTCCCAAGCCCCAAGTATGAGATAAATTAAAAAAATGTCCGAACTCATGACTTAAAGTATGTCTTTTATAAGGGGTGTTGCTCGAAGCACCTATACTGCCAACATACTCATGATTAATAATAATACCCTCAACCTGATCACCCCATAAAGTCCCGGGCAAATAAGTATATGCTGCTGCTCCAATTGAATTTTCAATATCTTCCACAACCCATATATTAACATATTTTGTGTCATCCCAAGAAATCAATTCTTTAATACAATCATTAGCCTGATTAGTCATATTTGATACAACTCTATTAATACCACTTGTACAATTACCAACTGGATCTAATTTGGCTAATCTAAATTCTATATTAGCATTGCCAATGATGTTTTCAAATTCATCTATAACATTTTCTAAATCCGGATTAGATGCACTAAAATCTTCATTCATAATATTAATAACATCTTCAATTTGTTCTACAGAAATATTTTCATCTACACCAATTGGATGTCCATCGTGAATTACATGAAAAACAATAGGAATTATTTTAGAATCTAAATTAATAGGACTATCTAATTTAAGTAGATTATTAGTTGTTGTTTTTTTAGGGTAACTACTTAAATATCTTTGCATCACGATATCTGTCCCACAAATAGGAATAACCTGACTAAAAACGATATTAAAAATTAATAATAAATAACAAAGTATCCGGATTTTCATAAAGTGTTTTTTACAAAAAATAATCTTTTATTTTGAAGATACACACCTGTCTTCAATATTGATTTATCAAAATATTCCCTCCCAAATAAATCAAAAATTCTATCATCTTCTGTTTCTTCTACTTGCTGAAATCTATCCCAATTTTCATCCAAATTACCTATTCTAAAATTATCAAGATATAACCAATTCCCTCCAACATTATTGGAAATATATTCACCTCCCGAATTTGTAACAATAATTGTGTCTGATGACAAGTATCCCCGTCCTGTAAATTCGAATTTAATAATAACACTCTCTTGACCTGCAGAAGAACCTAAATTAACAAACTTTTCATGCCAATCATCTTGTAAAGGTGTATATTCATTAAAATGTGTATGTGGATTCCCTAATAAATCTTCCACGTAATATGTTGCACGATCCATAAATGGTTGATTAGCATGTTTTCTTGATATAATTAATTTGTCTGGTATAATACTATTGCCACTTACATCCTCATATGGTAGTCGTTTAGCATAAGCAACATTAAAAAACACGCCAAAAGGATTAGTGTTTGTGTGAATTGCGTCACTACAATTGATCTCCGGGCTATAAATTGATTGTCTAATATTTTGTAATCCGGCGCTAAATGTCTTGCTTCTAATACGAATGGACTGGTCGCCTTCATAAGCCCCATCAGATGACCTTTCCCAGTTTGTTTCAGTAGGATGATTATCTAACACATACCAACTTGGTTGTTCAATATTTTGACTAATTGGAAAATTGACACTTTCAAAATCTTCAATAAATGGCGCAGTCGTTTGGTCTAATACAACAACACATTTTTCTTTTATCAGTTGTGAATTACCACTATTATTTGAAACAATTAATGTCACATCATGTTGTCCAGATGTATTATAATTGACGGTCGGGTTTTTAAGATTTGAAGATGATGGAGTTGCCCCGGGAAAGGACCATGCATAAGATATATCTCCTTCAGGGGCATTATAACTCATATCTTGAAATGAAACACTAAATCCATTATTGAGTCCAAGGGCTCCAATCGCATCTCCAACAACTCTAAAATCAGCAATAGGCTGACAATCAATATAAGGGTTAGTGAAAAAATGTGCATCATTGGTTCCTGTTAATGCTAGATTTTCTTCTGTCCATAAATTATTTCTTGCACCAGAAGTAGAATTTAAAGCAGCTATAACTCTTGATTTTTGCCCCTTACTAAACATATATGCACAATTTGTATAATCCATAATATTGGCCACATTATCCAATGTTTCACAGGATATTTGTGAATCATATGAAAAACACCCAGATGCCCCAATTGTGTTTGGAGTATCCTCTACCCCATCATCACTCTCACAATTATCTTCTAAACCAGAATCATTCGTACTACCCCAAGGGTGAGCTAAATTAAAATAATGCCCTGCTTCATGAGACATCGTATGTCGTCTCCAATTACCGTTACTAGACGTTCCTGTTGTTCCAAAATAATCATGTTGACATAATATTCCTTCATGATTAGCCGGTGCAGAACCCGGATAGTACGCATATGCTGCTGCTCCACTTGCCACATTTGCTACAGTCCAAATATTTAAATATCTATCATTATCCCAATATGTATCATCTTTGACATTTTCTCCGCCATTAAAGGTTAAAGCAGATTGATTATATGTAACACCCGTAGTGCAATTCCCATCTGGATCTTTTGTCGCTAAACGAAATTCAATACCAATATCCGCTACAATGTCTTCAAATCCTCTCGCCTCTGTAGTAATAATTTTTGCAATAATCATCTCTTCTGAAAGAGATATTGATTCTGGTTCCGGTAAAATATTAATAATCCCACCACAAAAACGCGTGTTACCTGGATCATTGGCCAAAACGACCATGCTACTATTACCGTTATTGACAATACAGATTGTGTCATTTTTTTTAACAGACTCATTGTTAGAAACTTGCCAATCTATTGTTGAAGATTCATAATTATCTGGAATTAAAATATTAACTGTATCAGTGTTATTTGCAACAGAACTCACAAATTCGCCATTTTGATCTACTAAGTCATCATTATTTTTATTAAAATCATCACACATAGCTACTATCGCAGATTGAACTTGGTCCATATCTATTCTTTCAATTCCATAATCATGTATTACATGTACAACAACGGGGATGATATATGTAGTATCTAATAATCGTCCTGTATTCAGATTATTAATAAAATCTTGTGTAAAAAACTCTAGTTGATTTAAAATTTCTTTTTTATCTGGATCTAATAAAAGTTGTTCTGCCACCATTTTATCTGTAGCACATCTATCTAATTGAGCAAACACATTAAAAGAAAAAAGTATTGCACAGACTATGAATAATATTCTTTTCATAAAGAATCTGATTATATAATAATTTTACTTAATTATTATAATTTCTGAAAGACGCGACTCTAATCCTTGTACACCTATAATATATGAACCTTTATTTGGAATATTGAATAATTCATCTAGTAAAAATTCATGATAACCGCTAGATAATACTAGTTTTTTAGAACCAACATTTATACCTAAAAAATTCGTTAATGAAAATACTACTTCTGATTCTTCAATAACATCAATTGATATAGATGCTTCATTAGAAAATGATGGATTTGGAGATACTATTAAATTCTCTAAATTAACATTTCTAGATGCTGATTCATTCTGAATAGCACTACTATTTCCGATTAATATATTATCCAGGTAAAGCCAATTTCCTCCGATTGTGCTAGCAGTGATGTATTCAAGAAAACCATCTGCATCAACTAAATGCATAGAATATTGATCTTCTCCTGTTCCTACAAATTCGAATTTTATAATAGCTTCTTCATCTCCAGCTAATTGTTGTATCGTAACACAAAATTGTTTCCAATCAGTTGGTGCGGGTGTAAATGAGTTAAAATATACTTTATCTGTAGTAAATAAACTTTCTTGCTGTGACAAAAACAATCCTGATGTACCTGGTCTAGTTGAAAGTCTCGGTCTCTCTGTCCATTGTGCATCTCCGCAACCTTTATATGAGACTATTAATTCATCATGATGTATTGAATAAGTATCAGTTACAAATCCGTCATCATCTTGTTCAACAGCTGTATAGGGAAGTCGTTTTGCATAAGCCACATCAAAACACAACATCAGCGGATCTGAACCTGTTGTGGTAAATTCAGACATATTTAGTTCTGGTGTTGAAAACTCATGAGCTCTACGTTCATAGCCATAATTTTGACTCTTTATCTTGAAAGAAGACCCACCATCACTAGAAGCCATATCAGTTCTTTGCCAATGTTGCTCCTCATGTGCGTCTCCTACCCACCATATTTCTGAATCCATATTTGGAAAGGTAGATGTTTCAAAACTTTGTGACAATCCATCTTCTGCTGACACATTCATCTGTGATAAAATTGTAATATAATTTTCTAAAACAGTCTCTCTACAAAAATCTCCATTGCAT
>PAMG01000005.1 GCA_002707245.1 Flavobacteriales bacterium | reverse complement strand
TTTGAATCTTTTATTGCTTGTTTTTCATCTTCAGATAATTGATTATATGTATGGTTAATTTCTTCCACTATTTTTTGAATGTCATCTTTTGAAAATAATGGTTTTCCCAGTGATTTTACTGATTCTTTTTTTTCTTTTTTTTCTGTTTTTTTAATTGTTTTTTTAAGATTTAAATCTTGATCTTCATTGTTGCACATGTTGATAAAATCTTGCTCAGATATTATTTTTATATTTTCACCTTTTCCAATTAGTTCCTCAACTTTCCTATGTTTAGAGCTTTTTGTATAACCTGATAACTTGGTTGTATCTTGTGTTCCAACAACTAGCATAGTAGTTTTTTTTGTTACTGAACTTAAAACATTGCATCCTATTTTTGCTGCTATTTTTGCTGCCTCTTTTCTAGGTAATGACAATGCACCTGTAAACACTAAATTTTCTCCAAAAAGGGATCCTTCGGGATCTCCATCTTGTTTTATAGAGTCATCATAACTAATTATATTTTCATTTATGGGTTTATTAATCCTAGTAAACCACTCTTCAATTGTCATGTTTTTAATTTCACATGCTTTGGAAACTATTATTCCAGCTGCGATAGCATCTTGAAGTGCATCATGATGTTTAAATTCAATTTCTAAAAAATTCGCAATATTTTTAAGTCCATAACCCTTATATGCAAATTGCTCCCAGGTCCTTCTTGTAATTTTAGCTGAGTCTAACCAATTTGTTTCTATTAATGCTAATTTATAATCTTCACATACTCTATTTAATGCAATTTTATCAAATGGCATGTGATGAACAGTGATTTTATTTTCTAGTTTATTTTTAATTTTTGAATAGATTTTATCAAAAGTTGGTGCATTTTTTACATCAGATTGTTTGATGCCATGTATAGAGGTGTTAAAGGGGTCAAAATATGATTCGGGGTTAATCAATGAACTCCACTCTTTGACAAGTTTGCCATTTTCAAATTCAGCAATACCTATTTGACAGATACTTGAATAATCTGCATTGGCTGTTTCAACATCTAGGGCTAGGTATTTCATATATTATTATCAAATACAAATTTAATTTATTTTATAAAATAAATTTCCTCTGTTAAATTATTAAATCTATATTAGATAAAGCAATTTGATAAACGGCGCAAAAAGCGGCGCAAAATTNNTTTTGTAAAACTGNTNTANTCAGTTAANTAGGGTGGGGTTCATTTACTGCTACTAGTTAATTATCTTCTCTTTTTTATAATCTTTATATTTGCATATAATGAAACAGTATTTATTTTTATTATTATTTCCTTTTTTGCTGTATGCTCAAAATGAGAATAGTGAAGATGATAATTTGTTAAAAGTAAGTGGTTTTATGTCATTTAATTTTGACACATATCATTACAGTACTACAAATTACGATGCATTTCGACCTAGATATCAAGATTTATTAATGAGGCTTTCAGGAAATATTAATTTTCGTGTCGGTAAATACTTATCTATTCCAATAGGGATTAATGTAAGTAATCAAACTGTTTCATATAATCTGCCTACTCTTCCAGAGGAAAGTTTTATTGACTATGTAAGGAACCCAAGAAATAATATTTATATTAATCCAAAATATAAGTGGATTAAAACACATTTTGGTTCTCATACTCCTAAGTATTCTGAACTAACAGTTGGAGATATACAAATATTTGGATTTGGATTTGATATTAACCCTGGTAAATTTATATTGTCAGCTAATTATGGAACATCTCAGTTTGCTATTGAACCAGATTCAATCACTAATAATCAAGGTGCTTATCAGCAAAGTATTATTGCAGGAAGGGTCGGTATTGGTAATAGTGATGGGCCTAAATTAACTTTTAATTTTGTTAAAATTAAAGATGATATTTTTTCTGTTAATTCAAGACCAATAGGGATAGATCCTATTGAAGGTATTGCGCTTTCTCCTTTACTTGAACTCCACATTTCTAAGAAAATATATTTAAAAACAGAAACTTCAGCATCTCTTTATACAAGAAATCAATTAGGAGAATCTTTGCCTTTTGATTTAGATGTACCTGAAATTGTTACTGATATAAATGCTATAAATCTAAGTAGTAATTTAGATATAGCACATACTTCTTCTTTAGATTGGAAAGGTGAATCATTTTCTTTGGGTGGCGAAGTGAAATATATTGGACCTGGATTTATNCCTATAGGATATCGTTTTATGGAAACAGATATTTTTGACTATAAAATTAATAGTAGCATTAAATTATTTAATAAAAAATGCATAATTAATGGAACTTATGGAATAAGAACAAATAATCTACAAAACACGAATGTAGTGTCAACTAAAAGATTTATTGGGAATATTAATGTGGCGTTTGCATTAATAAAATCTCTAAATCTGAATGTTAATTATAATAATTTCGGATTAAATAATAATCAAAATAATCAATTAATAAGAGTCCAGATGGTGAACAGTGCATTATCAATATCACCTACTTATCAAATTATGTCAAAAACAAAAACTCACATGATATCATCTAACATCTCGATCAATAAATTTGAGCAATTTGATATTATAACTGATGATTTTGTTAATACAGAGAGTCAGGTTTTGAATATGAATTATATTATGATTTTTAAAAATATACCTTTAAACCTATTAGTTTCTATGTTGTCAATGGAAAATAAATCAGATGTTAGTGATATTAATATGATGCAATATTCATTGACTTCAAGTTATAAAATGTTAGATAAGAAGTTAGAACCTTCATTATCATTAATTGTTGCAAACCTTAAGATAGATGAACATACTCCAGATTTAAAGTTTAGTTCACAATTGAAAATAAAATATAAAATTAATGATAAAATTCATTGTAATATGTCTTATATGTTTAAGAATTACAATTATGGATCTTCAAAAGAAGATGCAGTTTTAAATGAAAATAGATTACAATTTGCTATTAGTCAAAAGTTTTAATAAAAATAGGTTAGATCATGATAATACATAAAAGATTTATAATTTTAATACTAGTTTGTTTTTCAACAAATATTCTTTTTTCTCAACAGCCTGTTAATATTACTTTAACAACTAGTCCAAATCCTCCTGCACAATTATCAGAATGGGTTAATCAAACAGATTTAGCTTTTTTTACTGTCACTAATACAGATCCTGCTCTTCAGGGTGAGTCATTTCAGATCCATGTAGATATGTATACTGAGGATAATGTAAAGGTGGTGACAACAAATAATAATGTAATGACTCAACAATTAGATTTAAATACTGCACAAGTTTTTTCTGCAGAAGATTTAATTCCATCCTCTGCGGTTGTATTTACAGATCCATCATTTGAAAACACTCTAATTCAAACAGGTATGTTACCTGCGGGTGCATATTGGTTTTGTGTAACAATCTCTAGTCTTAATGAAACTTTTACCACTATTCCACCAGAAGCATGTAATTTTATGTTAGTTACTGATTATCAAATGCCGGAGTTAACTACGCCTTTTGAATATGAAGAAATCAGTTCATTTCTATTGTTGTCTAAAAACTTTTCATGGTCACCTATGGTACCTCAATCACCACAAGGGGTAAAATATATTGTTTCAGTAACTGAAGTTCAAAATGGTCAAAACCCTTACCAAGCATTTTTAAATAACTTACCTATTCTTGAAGAAGAAACTTTTAATACCCAACTTTCATTTGCTGCCGCTAATTTTACAATACCTACTGAACAGACACAATATATATGGAGTGTTAAGCCAATTAGTAATGACGGCTTACCTTACATTCAATCTGGCAATGGCTTTGTAATTCCAGATTTATTCACTGTTACTCCGATGGATGAATTGCAACTAAATAATGACTCATTAGGATATGATACTATTTGTAATTGTATGGACTTTCAGGGTCAACTTATTTCTAATATAAGTATTCAACCTTTTCTTAACGATACCTTGTTGTTGGGGACTTCCAACACCAATATGCCTGAATTAATTATTACTCAGCCAGAACCAGTTCTATATCCTAGGAAAGTGCAATTAAGTGGTGTGATAGCTATTAGAGATCATTTATTTACTTGTATTGATCCTCAGACATCTAGTATTGTTATAGCGTCCGCAGAAATTAACTGGGGCCCGTCAAATAATCCGGAAATTATCCTTAATAATGGACCCTATGAATATGAGTATGCAATAGGTGAAGATATTCCAAGTTTTATTACTGTAAAGTACAAAATTGAGAATGTACCAAGCTACTGGGATTTTTTATGTGAACAAGTTGCGTGGGTTCCAGTCCCTCAATCACTATTAGATTTAAATAATGTAGATAACAGTGGTTCTGTAAATATTGGAGATACAATCTATGTTGGAGAAAAGTTAAATGGTCAAGGAGAATTTGAGTGTATTATAGATTCGGTAAGTACAGCAAATAATAACCATACTGGTAAAGGGACAGTACAAGTTCCTTGGCTAGCTAGTAGAATGGCGGTAGAATTTAATAATATTACTATAGATGCTAATAATAATTTATCCTCAGGTGAAGTTGTTGTTGAATCATATCCCACTGCCCCTGACACTACGCAATTAGGCAGTGTCTATGTAGGTGCTGTTTCTAATTTTGTTAATAATAATGGTTATTCTACACAAATGGCGGCAGTTGATGGAGCTTTAAGTGCAATTAATTACATCATTACACCTAAAAAAATGCCTTTGGGTGTTATGTCTTCAAAAGGTGATTCTATTTCTTTAGTTAAAATGGTTTTTTATCATAATAGATCAGAGCATGATCTAGTGGCTTTAAAACGAACTTCTCCAAAACTCCAGAGTCAGGATATTGGTTTTAAAGCAACAAATGTGAAATTTAATTTAATGAATCCTGTATCTGTTCCAGAAAGAATAGAGTTAGTTGAAGATGTTATTATAGGAAATCCAAATAATAATATTGCTATTTACTTCCTAGCACCATCTTCTAATGGTGATGGGTGTTATATAGATTTTGATGAAAATGGATTCCAACAATTTGGAGTTGAACTAGCTGCTCATTTTACCAGAGGATGGTTTGTTCCAGTTCCAGATGATAGTGTTTCTAGATCAAAAGCCTTTTTATCTGGTGTTGCAACAAATTGGAATGATTTTATCTTGACAGGTGTTTTAGAAAAATCGGAAATAAAAGCTTCAAATGGAATTACATTACTTGTAAGTGATATTTCTATGGACTTATCAGACGTTTTGAATCCCTCTAGTATTACTTTTCCAGCAAATTATGTAGGAGAAACTACAAATCTATTTACTGGCTTTTATATGGATGAACTAAGTTTAGAATTACCAAATTATTGGGAAACCCCTACTGGTGGTCCAATTGGAGTTTCAGCAAGTGATATGATTATAGATAATACAGGTTTGACTTTAATTTTAGATGCAACAAATATAGTCCAATTTGATTCAGTTACAGTTGCAGATCTTTCTTGTAGTATTGATACTGTACATTTTGAAATTCAATCTAATTCACTAATAGATTCATATATGACGGGTCAAATTGGTCTTCCTGTTACAAAACCTGATAGTATTGGAAATCCTTTGAATTATTTAGGTTTATTACATCTTAGTCAAGGACCTGTCGATTCTACATATTTTCAATTAACTGTTGAACCTAATGGACCAGTTTATGCATCTTTATTAAAAGGCAAACTTCATCTTGATCAAACCTCTAACATTATGGCTCATGTTGGTCCACAAGAAAAAAGTTTTGATATTGAACTTGATGGTACACTGACTTGGGATACAATTACATTAGGTCCACATACTATTGATACCGGGACACTGCCTACAGACGGTTTTAAATTTGAAGGCTTGGTTACAGGTTATTCTAGGACTACTGCAAATAGTGGTTTTAATTTTGATTTTGGAACGTGGGGATTTGCAAGTCCTCAGAAAAAAATAAATCAATTCCCAATTACTGTCACAGAGATGAATTTTAATACTATGCCAACATCAGGTGATGAATTAATTAATGGTAAATTAAATATGGATGTGATTTTTAATTTATCCTCTGACATTGGAGGTAGAACTACATTGGGGCTTCTTGCAAGTATAGAAGATAAATCCTCTGTGGGAGGAAATAAGTTTTCTCCAAAATTTAATGGAGCTGTAATTGATTCTATAGAAATTCAAGCTAATATGGCTGCAGTTAATATTCATGGTTTAATTGGATTTCGTAATAATGATCCCGTATTTGGTAATGGCTTTTCTGGTANATTAACAGCAGCTTTTAAAGCTGGTGTTACAGCTAGTGCTTTAGCAGAATTTGGTAATACTAATTATGCAAGTTCTAATTTGTATCGATATTGGAGAGTGGAAGCAAATGCTAATTTTCCAGCACCAGGTATTACTTTTTTACCCGGTATGGCTTTTAGAGGATTTGGTGGTGGAGCATATAACAATATGGATGCTTCATTAAGTTCATCTGGGACTTCTTATAATTTCACNCCCTTAAAATCTAATTATGGCTTTATTGCTAAAACAATTCTCGCAACNACTCCAAAAGAAGAAAGTTTTAATGCAGATTGCGAATTGCTAGCGCAGTTTTCACAAAGTAACGGAATTACAAATATTGGATTTTTAGGTGACTTTTATATTGGCGCCACCTTACAACCTAGTTCCAGATTAAAAGCAAAAATTATTGGAGATGTTGGTGTAACTTATGATTTTCCAATGAAGCATTTTAATTTAAGTGCTAATGTTGACGTTAATTCCCCCCCAATTACTACCCCTTCTCCTGCGAATTTAGTATTAGATATTGATGGTAAAACAAATTTATGGTATTTTAAATTTGGAGAACCTTTGCATTTGAATACTGTTAATGTAGAAAATATACCATCATATGAATATTTAACCTTTGGAAATGATATTCAGCAACCTAATGGTTTTACTGATGATTTTCGTGATTCTTATTATAATTTACTTGGATCTTATCCAAACTCTTCTAATATAGGTAGTGGTGGGGTTGGAACAAATACAACTAACGGATCTGGTTTTGCTTTAGGTATTGGTTTTACTTTTGATTTAGATGGNGATATTGCCTTAACTACGTATAGNAATAATAATACTAAACACTCATTGTTCTATGATTTAGAAGGAGGTACGGAATTACATTTGTCTTATATGGAATATGTTGGTAGTTGTGGAGGATTTACTCCAATGGGAATAAATGGTTGGCGTGCAAAAGGAGGTTTAGGATTTTATGGTGGAGCAATTTCTAATATTAGAAAATATAAAAAATCAGGTTCAATTATATGGGATTATCAAATTGCTGATATTAGGGCAGGTGCATGGATTCAAGGGGAGTTTCCAAAGCCTAGTTATGTGTCAGGTGCTATTGATGGAAGTGTTAATTTATTGGATTTAGTTAATTTTGATTTTCACTTACAGTTTGAAGATGGTACTACTTGTAATAATACTGGGGTAATAAATAATGTGTCAATTACTCAAGAAGATGCAGCTGCAGATCAAGAAGATCTTTTAATTCAATATGTTAACCCTTATCAATCTTATAATTTTCCCCTTGATAATCCTTTGATAGTTAAGTATGGGTTAACACCTGATGATATTTTTGATGTTGCCGAGCAACAAGCTGATGGTACTGTTCTTATGAGAACATTTAAACTTGAAGTGACTAAAATATTAGAAATTAAAGATGAAAACTTAAATACATTTAATAATGTTATTCTGAATGTAGATGAAAACAACTTAGGTGAATTTTTATATACTACTGCTCAACAAACAACAGTAGGGAATATACAAGGTTCTAGTGTAGTTACACAGAACATCTCTGGAGGTATTAATTCTCATACTTCACTGTCTCAACAATTAGATTCTATTAATCNGCAAACTATACTTAGTAATTTGTCCATTAGCTTCCCTTTGCAGACAAATGGATATTCTAATCTTCCTCCGGAGCCTGATCCTGTAGTTAATAATTTGCTTGAGGATCGAAATTATAGGTTTACTGTTANAGCCAGTCTTAAGGAATATAAAAATAATAATTGGATCGATGCATTAAAATCTGATTTAACACCTGTTACACAAACTGTGNTAAAAAGTTTCAGAACTGGAGATATTCAAGAAGCATTAACTGGTAAAAATTAATAACTATGAATGACAAATATAAATATATAATACAATTTTCTTTAGTTTTTTTCTTATCACATAACTTAATTGCTCAAGATCAACAACCAATAAGTGATATTAAAAGTATTGGAAGATATATTGAAAATCAAGGAATTGAATTACGGATATTTCCTGATAGAAAATCTACATTAGAAATTGGATTGATTAATGGTTTTTTAATTGAAAGAAGTGATGTTGGGTCAAATAATTTTATTGTTATTGACACCATTACAGCATTTTCTACTGATGAATGGGAAAATATTTTAAATTTAAATGTCGACAATCAGGAGTTAGAGTTGGCTAAGGATTTTTATGACAATATTAATAATAAAAAGGGGGGAGATTTTGATTTTCAACAAGGTATTTCGTCATTAAAAAATCAGAAGTCTGTTGAAGATTTTGAATTTATGGTGTTTATTTTAACAGCAATTAAAGACGAAAATGCAGCTCAAGCATTAGGATTACGATATGTTGATAATACTGTTACTGAGGGTGAGACGTATAGCTATAGAATTGGATTAGTATCAAAAAATAATATATATGATATTAATAGCATTCCTTTTACGATTAAAGCAGAAGTTGGGTCTGTGCAATATGAAAATAAAGTTTATGTTGTTGAGGGTGACCAGGAATTGTCATTTGTGTGGATAGAAATCCCAGAGTTGTCAGGTTATTTTGTTGAAAGATTAGATGAAGGGGCAGATGAATATGTTCAACTTAACACAACACCAATTTATACTTTATCAAGTGAGGGTTTTAAAGGTGAACTAAGAAGTAGTTATAATGATGTTGGTTTAACGAATTATAAAACTTATTCTTATAAGTTTTTTGGTTATACTGCTTTTGGTGAAAGAATTCAATTTGCAGAGCTTGAAGCTATGCCTAGAGATCTAACATCACCACAGAACCCCTTTTTAAAACAACCTCAACATTTTAGTCCAAATGAGGTTTTAGTTGAGTGGGAGATGAATAGTCCAGTAGTAGAAGATTTAAAAGGTTTTATTGTAGCTAGATCAGATAAAAATACTGGTGATTTTAAAATTATACATCCTTCTTTATTAGGTAAAAATCAACGAAGTCTTATAGATACTTCTTTTATTACTGGACAAAAAAACTATTATATCGTTCAAGCTATAGATGAAGTTGGTAACTTAAGTTCATCATTTCCAGTATCNGTAACACTTATTGATTCTATACCNCCTTTGAAACCAATATTTATATCTGGTAAAATTGATTCAATGGGTNTAGTTACTTTAGATATTGAATTAAATGAAGAGAAAGATTTAATGGGATATAGATTATACACATCAAATAGTCCGAAGCATGAGTTTTCCGTGATTCAAGAGGGTTTTAATGATATTGATTCTATGGATAATCAAGTACAAACTCGCTTTGTTGATACAGTTACTTTGAAGACTTTAACTCCATATATTTATTATAGAGCAAAAGCGTTAGATTATAATTATAATCAATCACAATTTTCAGATATTTTAAAAGTAAAAAGACCTGATACTATTCCGCCGACCACACCAGTCTTTAAACGTGTTCAGGTAAGTGAATATGAAGTTAAATTATCCTTCGCATTAAGTAAAAGTATTGATGTTGTTGAGCATATACTATATAGACGACTTAGTGATAATGATGAATGGAAGGTGATATCTATTTTAGATAATATTCAAAAAAATTATATTGATACTAATGTTACTCAAGGTGTCATGCATTCATATAGTTTACGTGCTAAGGATGATAGCGATAATTATTCTGATTTTGCAAATTCTGTGTCAGCTAAACCATTTGATAATGGTGTTCGTCCTGTTGTTACAGATATTCAATCTAAAGTAGAAGGTAAAATTTTGACGTTAGAATGGATTTATTCTGAAAAATATCCAAACGCTTTTTTTATAGTCTACAAAAAAGACATTGATGGTAATTTACGTCAATTTAAAAAAGTTAATTCCTCATTTTTTAAACAAAATTTAAATAAAGGTTTACATGAATATGCAATCAAAGCATTTACAAAAAATGGTGGAGAATCAAAAATTAGTGAGATAATTTCAATTAATATAGATTAATTGATATTGTCTCATTATACTCTAAAATAAAGCCATCTGTTAAAATATTAATTTTTATATTTAGATATAATGCGTTGATAAACGGCGCAAAAAGCGGCGCAAAATTTGTTTTGTAAAACTGCTTTAATCAGTTAAATAGGGTGGAGTTCATTTACTGCTACCCTGACTTTTAACTTTTTTTAATTATATCTATTCCACCTTCTTTATTTGTCAGTTTAACTACAAATTCTTTTATTTTACCTTTTCTAGATACGGAAAGTGTAACATTCATCCCTGGGTTCTTCTTCATTAGTTCTTCTTGTAATTCCGAGATACTTGATACTTGAATACTATCTACTTTAGTTATTATATCTCCTTTGCGTAAACCTGCAGATTCAGCATTACTATTTGCTGTATAACCATTTACATAAATACCAGCTGTATAATTAATTTGTAGTTCTTTTGCTAATTTAGGATTCATTTCTTGTATGTATATACCAAGAAAAGCACGTTGTACTATTCCATAGTTAAGTAAATCAGTGTAAACCTTATTAACAATATTAGAAGGTATCGCAAATGAATAACCTGAATATGCTCCTGTAGTACTTGCAATAGCTGTATTAATACCAATTAATTCACCATTTAAATTTACTAATGCACCACCACTATTTCCTGGATTGACCGCAGCATCAGTTTGAATAAATGATTCAATTGCATATTCTTGTTGAAGTATATTGATATTTCTTGCTTTTGCACTTACAATTCCTGAGGTTACTGTAGAGTTTAGATTGAGAGGATTTCCAATAGCAAGCACCCATTCTCCAACTTCAACATTATCTGAATTTGAAAAATTTAAGTTATTTAAATTTTTCTCATTAATTTTTAATAATGCTAAATCAGTTGAAGGATCTGCAGCTATAACTTTTGCTAAATATTCTTTGCCGTCATATAGAGAAATGGAAACTTCATTAAAACCTTTAATGACATGGTTGTTTGTGATGATGTAACCATCTTCACTTACAATAACACCAGAACCTGAGGTATATTGATGATTAGGTACTTGGTAATGGTCATAAAAGCCAAAAAAATGATCAAAGTAAAGATATTCTTGCATTTCTTCTTTTAATGCTGTCACATGTACAACTGATTTGGTGCCTATTTTTGCAGCATGTTTAAAATCTATAATTGAATTACTATAATTCACATAATCAATAGGTGTTTTTTGTGTAGGGTCATCTTCTTGCTTAATGATAAGAAAAGATAAAATGCTAACTAAAATGATAATGATTACATTTTTCATAATTTCCATTTTTTATTCTACATATATTAA
>PAMG01000004.1 GCA_002707245.1 Flavobacteriales bacterium | reverse complement strand
TTATATTTAAACCAGCTTCTACACATAAGTCCAAGTGTTCCTCAACTATTTCCCTTCCTGCGACATTTTTACTTCCAACTGAGCAATAGTACATACCCTGCGGATTAGGAAAACCTTGTTCTGGAAAACCAAGTGGACGTGTGCCATCCATAATAGTATATTCTTGTTCAAAACCAAACCAAAAATCATCATTTCCCAATTTAATACGAGCACGTGTATTAGTTTTATGAGGTGTTCCATCATGAAGATGATGAGGGGAATACATACAACACTTATTCTTACTCGCCCTCAGACAATACTTTGATATTGAATTTTCCAGATTCAGACTTTAACGAAATTGTGGATAATTCTCCAGGCATGATTGAAATAACTGAAGGAGGTTGTGAAGAAGATAATATAGACGATTGTGATACTGTTATCTTGACTCAAGTTGATGCCTTTCCAAGTGATGTAATATGTGATGAAGATGTAAGTGTAAGTGAGATTCTTAGTTCTAAGAAACTCGTTAAAAAGGTAACTATATTAGGTCAAGCAACACTAAAAAGTAGTTTTGAGTTGTCTATTTTTAACGATGGTACAGTTGAGAAAAAGTATGTTGTTAAGAAATAAATAGGATTTTATTTCTTTACATATTATTTGATTCTTTTAGGATTGTCTTTAATGAACTGTTGCCAACTTGTTTTCGAGTTGGAAACTAGGTGATTTTGTTGAAGTGCATGGCATACTGCTGCTGCTAATCCATCTGTAGCATCTAAGTGTTTAGGAGTTTCTTTGAGTTTAAGCATGTTGACTAACATTCCTGCAACTTGTTCTTTTGAAGCCTGTCCTCTGCCTGTGATAGCCATTTTAATTTTTTTAGGTGCATACTCNGTNATAGGAATATGNTTTACTACACTGGCAATGATAGCAGCACCTTGTGCTCTACCTAGTTTAAGCATTGATTGAGCATTTTTACTATAAAAAGGTGCTTCTATAGCTATTTCATCAGGACGATAAGTATCTATAATTTGATTAGTAGTTTCAAAGATCTTTTTTAGTTTTAATTGGTGGGATTTTATCTTACTGAGTAAGACAACATCTAAACATAAAAAATCAATTTTTTTATTAGATTTTTTAATTACACCATAGCCCATAATATTAGTTCCAGGGTCTATTCCAAGTATAATTTTATCTTTTTTCATTATTCATATAAATATACTAAATAGCAATACTATATTTAGTATATTCATAATCAAATGAAATCAAATAAGTCTTTAAATAGAATTGTTATAGAAAAGATTTTATCTAATAAAATTTCATTATTATCCATATTTTTTATTATTCTTTTCTTTTTTCTTGCTTTATTTTCATATCAATTTATGCCAGACAGTACTCCAATGGCAAATAGTATACAATTATCAATTGCAAAGGAGAAGCCTGGTTTTAAAGCAAATTTTTTATTANTGAAAAAAGATTCTGTGTATAATACGAAAAATAATATTTATCAATTTTTCTTTGGTAAAGATAAAGCTTATAATGAAATAGTTATTTCAGATTATTATCATGCAAATGACACCATATATTATTCATTATATAATTCATCTATAAAGGAAAATCAAAAAATTCATATTAATGAAGCTTTTATTAGTAATGATGGGTCTTTTGTTAATGAAAAATCTTTTTTGTTTGGAACTGATAAATATGGAAGAGATTTATTAAGTAGAGTTATTTTAGGTACACGGGTTTCTTTTTCTGTGGGTTTTGTTTCTGTCCTGATTTCATTGTTTATTGGTATGTTTTTAGGCATGATTTCTGGTTATTACGGAGGCAAATTAGATGTTTTTATTTGTTGGCTCATTAATGTGGTGTGGTCGATACCGACTCTTTTATTAGTCATTGCAATTAGTATTGTATTAGGAAAGGGATTTTGGCAAGTTTTTGTTGCTGTTGGTTTAACTATGTGGGTAGAAGTAGCTCGTGTTACTAGAGGTGAGGTGTTGAAGATTTCAAGGTTACCCTATATTGAGGCTGTAAAATCTTTTGGTGTTAATGATTTTAAAATCATGTGGAAACATATACTGCCAAATATTTTAAACCCTATTATTATTATTTCTGCAGCTAATTTTGCTACCTCTGTATTATTAGAATCTGGATTAAGTTTTTTAGGAATAGGTGTTCAGCCACCAGTACCATCTTGGGGAATGATTATTAGAAATCATTATGGATTTATAATTATGGAAAAAGCATATTTAGCTTTAATTCCTGGAGTCTGTATAGTTATACTTGTATTGTCATTTATGTTATTAGGGAATGGACTTAGAGATGCATTTGATACTAAGTCTAAAAAATAAGTAGTGATGTTGAAAAAATCACTATACCGATTAACATAATAACTAGGGTGTATGGTAAAATTTCTTTTGCTTTTAATTGTGTAATTCCTAATAATGGTAATGCCCAAAATGGTTGTAACATATTTGTCAATTGATCTCCATATGCTAACGCCATAATACTTTTTGGTATTGAGACACCTAGTTCAATTGATGATTGTAATACAATAGCACCCTGGACTGCCCATTGNCCCCCTCCACTTGGNACAAATATNTTAACTAATCCTCCNCTTAGCATGGTGAAAATAGGGTAAGTTGTGTGATTTGAAATATTTACAAAAAAATTAGCACAGATGTCAACTAATCCACTGGCATTCATAATTCCCATTATCCCAAAGTATAGAGGAAATTGAATTAAAATACCACTTGCACTTACAATTGCTTCATTTACTGCAGATAAAAATGTATTAAAATTATCATGAAAAAATATCGCTAATCCTAATAATAGTAAATTCACAAAGTTTGGAGTAATAAAAGAGAATGAAGTAATAGAAGAACTTGCGTTTATGATTGCTACTATAAGAATGAGGAAGCCAATTGTTTTAGAAAAAACACTTGAGTAATCTAATTTTTCTGCTCCAACTAATTTTTTCTTTTCTTTTTTTGTTTCCGCATCTGTGCATTTGAATCTGAATTTAGATGTAGATGAGTGTTTTCCAATATAAAATAAAATGGTTGGAATTATTAATATTAATAATATACTTACCACTATATTCATACTAGAAAAAACAGTTTCTGAAAAATGAATGCCATTTTCAGGTAGTTTATTNAAAATAAATTCATTTGAAATAATTTCTGAAAAGTGATTTTTTTCAGATATTTTTAATGGTATTGACCCTGAGATTCCTCCGTGCCAGACCATTAATCCTGAGTAGCCTGCAGCTCCAATTAGTGGGTAGTTTAAATCTATGTTTTTTTCTAATGCATATTCTCCTACTTTTCTTGCTAAAATTGCACCAAATATTAAACCTAAACCCCAGTTGAAAAGACTCACGGCAATTGTNGCAAATGCAACTATAAATGCAGCATTAGCCGTATTTGTACACAAATGAGTTATGTTTTTAATAATGTTTTTAAAAACTTTAGTCAATGCAATTACGTAGCCTAATACAAGCATCAGCATCATTTGCATTGCAAAATTCATTAGAGGTGGGTTCCATAGTCCTTCCTCCCAAAACCTAGATATTTCAATCAATTTTTTGTCTGTAAAAACCAATGCTATAATGATGATAAGTAAAGTTAAAATTATAGCAATTGAAAAAGGGCTTGGTAAAGCCTTTTGTAGTATGTTTTCTATTTTTTTTACCATTTTAAAAAGGTAAATTTTCTTCGCTTGTTGATTGAGGATTGTGTTCTTCATTGCCGTTAGCAATTTTCCAAGCATCAATATTGTGATAATATCGACCATTATATTCTCTAGAAGAAACATTAAAGAAAACTTCTATCGCATCTCCTAATTGATAGGATTCTAGTAATTTTATTTTTTCTTCACCAAAAAGTTGAAAGCAAATTTGATTATTGTATTCAGCACTTGTTTTTAATAAAAATGTTTGTTTAATCCATTTTTTTCCATCCTTGCCCTCTATATTTTCAACTTCATTTTTTTTGATTAATGAACCTTTGATAGATAATATATTCATTTTTTTTTTTTTTAATTATTACATTTTCGGTTTTTTTATTTGAAATATTGCATCTTCAAATCCCTTAGAATACCAATTGCCACCAAGTCTTCCTACTAGTTGAATTTTATTTGGATCAATTTGATTATTTTCATCTAAAATATCTTGACTAATGTGAATTAAAATGATTTCACAAATGATTAGATTTCCCGCACCACCATTTTTTCCTAGTTCAATAATTTGATTTACTTTACATTCCATTTGAACAGGAGATTCTTTGACTCTAAAGGGTTTTATTTTTTTTGATGGAATTGGAGTTAGGTCAGATTTGATAAATTCATCTATTTCTTTCGGATATTCTGTACTCGCTAAAGACGCTTTCTCAACTAAATCAGAAGAGACTACATTGATAACGACTTCTTGAATTTCTTTTATATTTTCTAAAGTATCTTTAGTTGTATTATTTCGGATTCTGCGTGCAGGTGAAAATACTGCAATTGGAGGGTTTGCACTAAAGACATTAAAAAAACTAAATGGGCTAACATTTTTATTCCCCTCTTTGTCTATTGTGCTTGCTAAAGCTATTGGTCTTGGTCCAACACTAGATAAGAGATGTTTGTGTAAATCCTGTACTAAAATTTTACTTGGTTCAATTTCTAACATTGTCATTGAATGTGAGTATGTATTATATACAAATCTATAGAATAATTATCATTTTGTATACTTATATAAGTAATAAAATTATTTACTTAAATTTTCTTTCATTAAACAAATATATTATAGATTTGTACCATTCTTACTTATATATAATATGTTGATGCGGATATGGTGGAATTGGTAGACATGCTAGATTTAGGATCTAGTGCCGCAAGGCGTGTGGGTTCGACTCCCTCTATCCGCACCAATTTCTATTTTGAATTTATTTATGAAAATATATACAAAAAAAGGTGATTCAGGCAAAACATCTATTATAGGAGCTTCAGGCCTTAATAAACACAATATTAAGATTGAAGCGTATGGTACAGTTGATGAGTTGAATTCATTAGTTGGTTTATTGAGATCTTTTGACAACCCAGATTTTTCAGTACATCAAAAGGAATTGGTCTTTATTCAAGATACTTTGTTTAAAATAGGATCAATTTTAGCTTCAGCATCTGATGTTGAAGATCCATTTAGTATTACTTCAAATAACATCAAAGAACTTGAGATTTTTATAGATAATATTGAAAATCAATTAGAAAAACTAACTTCTTTTATCCTGCCTGGAGGCAATATTTGGAATGGATATACTCATTTAGCTCGTTCTGTTTGTAGACGTGCTGAAAGAAGAATAACAGCTCTAAATATGGAAGAGAAAATTGATAATAATATTTTGATATTTATTAATCGACTTTCTGATTATTTTTTTGTGTTAGCTCGAAAAATCAACGTTATTAATAACGTTGATGAAATTAAATGGAATAGCTAGCATTTTGATTATAATTTAAAAAAATTATATTTGCAAAATAATAGAATGTTACTGATATGTCATATTGGACTTTAGAATTAGCCTCTTATCTTAGTGATGCTCCTTGGCCAGCAACTAAGGATGAATTAATTGATTATGCTATTAGATCTGGGGCTCCATTAGAAGTGGTTGAAAATTTACAATCAATGGAAGATGAGGGAGAAAGTTATGACTCTATTGACGAAGTATGGCCGGATTATCCATCTTCTGATGATTTTCTTTGGAATGAAGAAGAATATTAGTTACATCAGATTCTAATAAAATTTATTAAATGAGTTTTCTGTCAACTATTTTAAATTTTTTTGGCACAAAGTCCAAAAGAGATATGAAGGAGTTAACTCCTGTTGTAGATAAAGTATTACATTATTCATCTGAATTATCTTCTTTGTCTAATGATGAGTTGCGTAAAAAAACGACTTATTTTAAATTAGAAATTCAAAAAATAATTAATAGTTTTAATAATCAAATCAATGGTTTAAAAAAAACAGCTGCAGAAGAAACAGATAGAGATGTGCAAGAAAATATTTATAAAGAAATAGATGATTTAAGTATATCAAAACATAATGCAATTAGTGAAAATTTAAACTCTATTAAAGAGGAGGCATTTGCTATTATTAAAGAAACTGCCTTTCGTTTTACTGACAATGAAACCCTCTCTGTTGAAGCCACAGATTTAGATGTTGCCTTAAGTCAACATGTTGACTATATAACTGTTAATGGTAAATCTTCGACTTGGAATACTAGCTGGGAGTCAGGCGGTGTTACTAAAAAATGGGACATGGTTCATTATGATGCTCAGTTAATTGGAGGACTTGTCCTTCATCAAGGTAAAATTGCTGAAATGCAAACAGGTGAAGGTAAAACATTAGTGGCTACACTTCCCATATATTTAAATGCACTAACAGGCTTGGGTGTACACGTTGTTACTGTTAATGATTATCTTGCAAAACGTGATTCGGAGTGGATGGGTCCATTGTTTCAATTTCACGGATTAACTGTTGATTGTATTGATAAATATCAACCAAACTCAACTGAACGAAAGCAGGCCTATAATTGCGATATTACATATGGAACAAATAATGAATTTGGATTTGATTATTTAAGAGATAATATGTCTCGTGATTTGAAAAACCTAGTTCAGAGAGAGCATAATTTTGCAATTATTGATGAAGTAGATTCTGTTTTGATAGATGATGCCAGAACTCCTTTAATTATTTCTGGCCCTGTTGAGAGAGAAAGTAAGCAGGAGTTTCAAAATTTAAAACCGATTGTACAAGCGCTAGTTCAAGAGCAAAAAAAATTAGTTAACTCAGAATTGATACATGCAAAATCTAAAATAAAAGAGTGTGAGGATAAGGAAGGCGGAGTTAAATTATTTCGTGCATATAGGGGGTTGCCCAAAACCCCCGCATTAATAAAGTTTTTAAGTGAAGATGGAATGAAAACTTTACTTCAAAAAACCGAGAATTTTTATTTGCAAGAACAAAGTAAGAATATGCATGTTATTGATGATGAATTATTTTTTACCATTGAAGAAAAGAATAAAAATATTGAGTTAACAGATAAGGGGTTTGATTTTTTATCTAATTTGGTTGAAGATTCTGACTTTTTCATTTTACCTGATATTAGTGTAGCCTTGTCAAATACATCTAGTATTCAACAAAAAGAAGAAATGATTCGAAATTATTCTGTTAAGAGTGAAAGAATTCATACTATGACACAATTATTGAAAGCATATAGCCTATTTGATAAAGATGTTGACTATGTTGTAATGGATGAAAAAGTTAAGATTGTAGATGAGCAAACAGGACGTATTATGGAAGGAAGAAGATATTCGGATGGTTTGCATCAAGCAATAGAAGCAAAAGAAAATTGTAAAATTGAAGCTGCAACACAAACATTAGCTTCAGTCTCTTTACAAAATTATTTTAGAATGTATAAGAAGCTCTCTGGAATGACTGGAACAGCAGAAACAGAAGCTGGAGAATTATGGGACATCTATAAATTAGATGTAGTCTGTATTCCAACTAATAAGCCTGTTGTAAGAGATGACCGAGAGGATTATGTTTACAAAACGAAACGAGAAAAATATAATGCTGTTCTAAATGAAATTATTGAGTTAACTAATAATAAAAGACCTGTTTTAGTTGGAACAACCTCAGTTGATATTTCTGAAACAATTAGTCGTCTTTTATCAAGGGAAAAAGTTCAACATAATATATTAAATGCTAAACGTCATCAACAAGAAGCTGATATAGTTGCAGAAGCAGGTTCTGCAGGAGTTGTTACTATAGCTACTAATATGGCAGGACGAGGAACAGATATTAAATTGTCGGAATCAGTAATTAATTCTGGTGGATTAGCTATCATTGGAACAGAACGACATGACTCAAGACGAGTTGATAGACAGCTTCGTGGTCGATCCGGTAGACAAGGAGACCCTGGTTCATCTCAGTTTTTTGTTTCATTAGAAGATGATTTGATGCGAATTATGGGTTCAGATAGAATTGCTAATGTGATGGATAGAATGGGACTAAAGGAAGGAGAAGTGATTCAACATAGTATGGTTTCAAAATCAATAGAGCGTGCTCAAAAGAAAATAGAAGAAAACAATTATGGTATTAGAAAACGACTATTAGAATATGATGATGTGATGAATTCACAAAGAGAAGTCATATATAAAAGAAGAAAAAACGCTTTATTGGGTGAAAGAATGAATTTAGATGTTTCTAATATGATTTATGATACTCTTTATTCTTTATTAGAGAAGCATAAAGAGACAAAGAGTAAAGATGCTTTAGATTCAGATATTATAATGACGTTTTCTAATGATGAGTTAATAAAAAATATTGACATTAATCAACTAGATGTTTCTATTGATGAATATGTTGTGGATTTGACAGAAAAAGTTCGGGAAAAATATGATCAAAAATTATTAAGAGTTAAAGAGGAAGCATTTTCTTTAATTCAAGATCGATTTAGTGCAATGCAAAATAATAATGAAAAGATATTACTTGGAATACCTTTTTATGATGGTATTAAAGAAATTGTAATCAGGTGCCCTTTAGATGAGGTTTTAGAAAGTAATGGAGACAGTATTATTACTTCTTTTACAAGAGACGTTGTTTTAGCATGTATAGATAAAGGTTGGAAAGAACATTTAAAAGCTATGGATGATTTAAAGCAATCTGTTCAGGCAGCATCATATGAGCAGAAAGATCCATTATTAATATATAAATTTGAGTCTTTTAAATTATTTGAGAATTTATTGGATGAAATAAATCAAAACGCTATTTCCTTTTTATTTAAGGCGAATTTAAAACATAGAAAATCAGAAGAATTAAAGAATAAGTCAAGCCAAAAAGATTTTGTAGGTCATGCTTCTCGTGGGCAAGAAGAAAGAATGTCTCCTCAAGCTACAAACACACAAAATCAACCAAAAATTAGTCGAAGACAGCGAAGAGCTCAGGAAAGAAAAATGAAAAGATAGTTAACTATAAATAATCAATAAGTTTTTCTAATTCTAATTTTCTAGATCCTTTAATAAATACTAACATTTCTTTTTCTGTAAACTTTCGGTTTTTTAGAATTTCTGCAGCTTCTATGTTAGATTTTACTTGTACACAATATCTCAAACCACTATTTTGAGGTATTATGGTTTTACTAAATATATTACCAACTAGAATAACTTTGTTACTGAGCCCCAAAAAAGTATATGATAAATAGTCCAGGATTTCTTGATGGTATTTAACTTCATTTTCTCCTAATTCTAACATATCTCCCAAGATATATAAGAATTGATTAGGTTTGGGTTTGTCATTATTGAATTTTCTATTCCATCTGATAATGTCTAGAAAACTTTGGAGCCCACTATACATACTAGTTGGGTTGGCATTGTATGCATCTAATAGGATGAGATTTTTTTTTGTTTTAATAAATTGACACCTATTGTTTTTTAGCTCAAATTTATCGAGCCTATTTTTAATATTCTTATAAGAAACTTCTAATAAGTTAGCTATTTTTATTGCCGCTATTATATTATTTATATTGTGTTGTCCAATTAACTTTGTTTCTATGTAGTTGGATACATCTTGCGAGTTAGATTTTAAGTTTATATTTTTTAGGACTAAAAATGGATTCATTTCATAATGATACTCACTTTCTTTATTTCTTGTGGGGCCTAAAGGAAAAAAGTGAGGTTTCTTATAACTCCTTGTATTTGGGTAATCATTTATAAGTTCTTTTAGTATTTCGTCATCCGAATTATAAATAATTATTTTATTATGTTCTTTCAAATATTCAAATAATTCATTTTTTGCTATTTTAATATTTTCTATACTACCAAAGCCTTCTAAATGAGCATCACCAATATTTGTAATAATACCATGAGTTGGTTGAGCGATTTTACAAAGTTCTTTAATTTCCCCTACATGGTTTGCTCCCATTTCAATAACTGCTATATTATGTTGTTTATTTATTGATAGTATGGTGAGCGGTACGCCAATGTGATTATTAAAGTTTCCACTAGTACTTAGCGGATTAAAAGTCGACTTTAATATATGAGTGAGTATTTCTTTTGTAGTTGTTTTTCCATTGGATCCAGTAATTGCTATAATAGGTATGTTTAAAGATTGCCGATGCTGTGTAGCCAAGTTTTGTAGTGTTTGCAATGTGTTTTCTACTAAAATAATAGCTTTATTATCCTTTTTTTTTACTAATTCTTTATCATCAGATACAGCATATTTAGCTCCTTTTGAAAATGCATCTTCAATAAAATGATTGCCATTAAAATTATCTCCTTGAATTGCAAAAAAAACAGCATTTTCTATTTCATTTGATCTAGAATCAATACAAATTTTCTGATTACAATTTAGATATATTTCATATAGTCTTTTTATTAGCTTCATTAGATTTTTAATATTAAAAAACCCAAGGTTCAGCTTGGGTTTTTTATAAATGCAAAAAAATATCTTTTATTCTATATTTTTATTGTCATTGTCATGTGTTTTATATTTCCAAAGATTTCGATTATATCGGTCTTTGTTTTTAGATTTTCCTAATTGTTCATATTCTCCTCCAGAAACATAACCTAGGTGGTCTATAACACATCTAAACCCAACATCATTTTTAGCCAAATCTTCATTTAAAAATCTTTTTGTGCCAGGACTTAGCCAGTATGCATCATCTTGCCAAGAACCACCTTTATATACTCTTGTATAATTATTAACTAATGTAGTTCTTCCATAATCATATACTCCCCATCCAGAGTAATCAGCACCTATTGGTGTACTTCCTTCTCCATCTCTATAGTCAATGTTATTTGCTCTAGTGTAGTTTCGTTTTGGACTACTTCTTGGATTTGTTGACTTAGGAGTTAAAAAATCATAAGCATCTCTCCCATATTGACGATTGTTAACATTATTATAATTTTCCTCTGAATGTGTGGAATTAGAGTTTTCGTAATTATAACTTTCACCATTATCACGTCCTTTGTGAATATTATGAGGTGTTTCATCATTCCAGTTGTATCTGTCTGAGTCAAATCGGTCACCCATATTGTCATCGATAGGGTCATCGTTTCCATCAATTTGCTCATTGATTCTAATCATCATTCCAGGATTAGCTGGAAAAATATATTCTCCATTTTCTGCCATTAAGCCTAAAGCTTTTGCTTGTGAATCATCTAAGTCCTCTAACATTCTAACATACCCATCATCTCCTCTTGCCACTTGTTTAAATAGATTACCTCTAAATGGATTCAAATCATTTGAAGCCATAGGTGTTAAAGGTCGATAAACATCCATAACCCACTCATTGACATTGCCAGCCATGTCATATAGACCCCAGTCATTTGGAGGGAAAGATCCAACTGGCATAGTCATTGTTCCTAAATCGTTATTCACTGGAGATACACCAGCGTAATCACCTCTTCCATGTCTAAAGTTAGCTAAAAATTGCCCTGTCCTCATTTCTTCAAAACTAATATCTCTATATGTGGGTGTCATCATATAATTATCATATTCTATATGTGATCGTGAACCAAACTTATTATTTCCTTCAACACTAGCTCCATCAGTAATTGCATTGATAAATGCATTTTGTTTATTATCTCCTCTTAATTTTCCATATTGTTGTCTCTTTATGTCAAATCTATTTCCGTCGTAAGGTTGTCTTAAAGAGTTTCTTCCAGATTTTGATCCATTTGCTTGATGATAGTCGGCATCAAAACTTCTCCATGGATAAAATTTACCATGTTGATTCCCATCTAAATTAACCGTAGTGTTGTATCCAGCAACAGCAGCATATTCCCATTCTGCCTCTGTGGGTAATCTATATGGTGTTGTAAATATTCCATCCTCGATTTTAATTTTTCTCATTTTCTTTCGATAACTTGGTTCATCCCCATCTTTTCCGGATAAATCTCTTAATCCTCTTTTTCCTTCATCAGGTTTTTCCCAATTATCTAAATTGTATTCTCCATATTTTAAGTATTTAAGAGTGTTAAAGTATCCTACTACATCAGCATCGTCCATGAAACCCTCTTTATATTTTTTCCAAGCCTTTTCGGGTTTTCCTAAAGCGCCAGATTCAATTAGTCTTCTTTCATTTACTCGGTCAGTTCTCCAATCACAATAATCAACTGCTTGTTGCCAGCTTACTCCAACAACAGGGTAGTCTTGATATGCCGGATGTCTGAAATATTGTGTTACCATTGGTTCATTAAAACTTAACTCAGATCTCCAAACAGTACTATCAGGTAAAGCATGTGCATATAGGTATGAAAATTCACCTTCTCCATCTTCCCAAAATACTCTTTGCATCCAGTCAGTGTATTCTCGGTATTGTAAGTTTGTTATTTCTGTTTGATCCATCCAAAAAGATGATACAGTTGCTTCTTTCTGAAAGTTATTACCATCTTGCATGACATCTTCTTGTGTTTTACCCATTACAAAGGTTCCACCTTGTACAAAAACCATGTTTGATGGAATTTTGGTTCCTTTCCACGCATTTTCATCGGAAGACCCATTTTTTAATTTTGCTTCAAATCCGCCATTTTGTTGCCAATTAACAGCCCATCCAGTTGTTACTGAGTAATCTTCAGCTTTAGGCATCCCACAAGAATTTAATAGGATTAAAATTAAAAAAACGGAAAAAACGTATTTTAAATTTGATATAACA
>PAMG01000003.1 GCA_002707245.1 Flavobacteriales bacterium | reverse complement strand
CTAAATAAAAGGTATTTTATTAATCATTGTTTAGAAAGACCTTTTTTAATACTAAAATGGGCAGAGTCAAAAGATGGTTTTATAAATAATTTAAAACCTGGAATCACAAAGATAAGTTGTCAGGAAAGTATTAAGTTATCACATACATGGCGTAGTAAAACTGATGGGATTTTAGTTGGAACAAATACCATTATATGTGACAATCCACAATTAACTAATAGATATAGTGGCGGTAACCAACCAATTAGAATAACTATTGACAGACATAGTAAGCTAACAAAAAAAAAATGGAATATTATGGACAAAAATGCTGACACAATAATATTCCACAACAATAAATCTGAAATTATTGATAATATAAAATACATCGACATCCGAGAAATAAGTGAAAAAAGAAATTCAAAAATATTACTCGAAATATTAAAAAAGCTATATAAAGAAGGAATTAAATCTATTATAATTGAAGGTGGAAAAAAAATACTAGAAAACTGTATACAAGAAAACTTGTGGGATGAAATGAGAATCTTTTCCTCTGACACAATGATTCATGAAGGAATCAAAGCACCAAAATTTAATTATAAAAGATTGAATAAGAAAAAAGTTGGAAGCGATTGTTTAACAATTTTATATAATAAAAAGATTGAAAAAAAAATAGAACAATCATTCTGAGTGAAGGCCTTTAATTTAAGACGAAAAAAAATAGAAAACAATAGCAAAAAAATTTTTTTTTAAACTTTTTTCTTCACACATTTACGACATGTTTTAAATTATAGTGCCCAAGCGCTAATTGTTAGCCCAAGTTGCCTCATAATTATTATTAAGTTAAAAGTAACATATACTAAAATTTAGAATGGACCTAACCCCCAAAAAAGTCTGGAAAAATTGTTTAAAATTTATTAAAGACAATATTAATGAACAAAGTTATGAAACATGGTTCTTACCTATTGAACCAATCAAATTAAAAAAATCTATTTTAACAGTTGAAGTACCTAGTAAATTTTTTTATGAGTGGTTAGAAGAAAACTATATTGACTTAATAAAAACCGCAATCAAAAAAGAATTAGGTGAAGATGGTAAGTTACTTTATAATGTCATCATCAATAATGACCAAAAAAAACCATATTCAGTTGAAATACCGAGTGTGAATAAAAAACTAAAAAACAACCCTGCACACAGCGTCCCACTACAAGCTTTAGAAAAAAAATTTAGAAACCCATTTGTAATTCCAGGGTTAAAGAAAGTTCAAATTAACCCTCAATTAAATCCTAATTACTCATTTGATAATTTTATTGAAGGAGGATGTAACAGACTAGCAAGATCAGCAGCTTTTGCTGTTTCTCAAAAACCAGCAGGCACCTCTTTTAACCCACTATTAATCTATGGTGGCGTTGGATTGGGAAAAACACACTTAGCTCATGCAACAGGAACTAAAATAAAAGAATTACATCCAGAAAAAACAGTCTTATATGTTTCTGCTGAAAAATTCACACAACAATTTATTGAATCAATAAGAAATAATACAACAAATGATTTTTCACATTTTTACCAAATGGTAGATGTATTAATTATTGATGATGTTCAGTTTTTTTCCTCAAAAGAAAAAACACAAGATATATTCTTTCATATATTTAATCATTTACATCAAAACAATAAACAAATTATATTAACTTCAGACAGAGCTCCTGTTGATTTAACAGGAATGGAACAACGACTTTTGTCAAGATTTAAATGGGGATTGTCAGCAGATCTTCAACAACCAGACCTAGAAACTAGAATAGCAATACTAAAAAAGAAAATTTACACAGATGGTATTGAAATAGGAAATGATGTCTTAGAATATTTAGCATATAGTATTTCTACAAACATCAGAGAGTTAGAAGGGGCTTTAATATCACTGTTAGCACAAGCCTCATTAAATAAAAAAGAAATCTCTATTTCTTTAGCAAGAGAAATGATTGATAGATTTGTCAAAAACACAACCAGAGAAGTTTCGATTGACTACATTCAAAAAGTAATATGTGATTATTTTGACTTGTCAATTGATACATTAAAATCAAAAACACGAAAAAGAAATATCGTACAAGCTAGACAATTAGCAATGTACTTTTCTAAACAATTAACAAAATCTTCTCTTGCAAATATAGGAGCTAGATGTGGTGGGAAAGACCATGCAACTGTTTTACATGCGTGCAAAACAGTTAATAATTTAGTAGACACTGACAAAGATTTCAGACAATATGTACAAGAATTAGAAAAAAAATTCACTTTACCTTAATTTTTACCAGCATATTAATAAAATAAAAAAGAGGCCTAGGCCTCTTTTTTATTACAAAACAAATAAACTAAATTTTACTTNTCATCCTTAACTTCTTCAAAATCAACATCTGTTACATCATCACTATCTTTTTTACTATCACCTTCTGAATTATTGGACTGAGACTGGGCTGCTTGTGCTTGCTGTATATCATTTGATGCAGCTTCCCAAGATTTTTGCAATTTCTCAAGAGCAGTGTCAATAGATTCTAGATTCTTCTCAGAATTAGCTTTTTTCAACTCCGCTAAACTATCTTCAATAACTTTCTTTTTATCATCGGGTATTTTATCTCCAAATTCTTTCAATTGTTTTTCAGTTTGAAAAGCCATTGCATCACCTTGATTCAACTTATCTGCAGACTCCTTCTTCTTCTTGTCACTATCCGCATTTGCTTCTGCTTCTTTTTTCATTTTCTCTATCTCATCTTCACTTAAACCAGAAGAAGCCTCTATTTTAATATGTTGTTCTTTACCTGTATTTTTATCTTTCGCAGTTACATTTAAAATTCCATTTGCATCAATATCAAAAGTAACTTCAATTTGAGGAACACCTCTAGGTGCTGGAGGTATATCAGCTAATTGAAATCTTCCAATTTCTTTATTATCTGGATACATTGCCCTTTCACCTTGAGCAATCCGAATATCAACTGCTGGTTGATTATCAGCTGCAGTAGAAAAAGTTTCTGATTTCTTAGTAGGAATAGTTGTATTTGCATCTATTAATTTAGTAAACACATTACCCATTGTTTCTATACCTAAAGAAAGAGGAGTAACATCCAATAATAATACATCTTTCACATCTCCCGCTAAAACACCTCCTTGTATAGCTGCACCTACAGCTACAACCTCATCTGGATTAACCCCCTTAGATGGTTCTTTTCCAAAATAATCTTTCACAAGTTTTTGAATAGCAGGAATCCTTGTGGAACCTCCTACTAAAATAATATCATCTATATCACCTGGTTTTAAGCCAGCATCTTTAACAGCCTTTTTACATGGCTCCAAAGATCTTTGNATTAAATCATCACACAATTGTTCAAAACTTGCTCTAGTTAATGTTTTAACTAAATGTTTAGGGCCTGATGCTGTAGCTGTTACATAAGGTAAATTAATTTCCGTTTGTGAACTTGAAGAAAGTTCAATTTTAGCTTTCTCAGCTGCTTCTTTAAGTCTCTGAAGTGCCATTGGGTCATCTCTTAAATCAATTGACTCTTGAGCTTTAAACGCATCTGCTAACCAATTAATAATGGCTTGATCAAAATCATCACCACCAAGATGAGTATCTCCATTTGTAGATTTCACCTCAAAAACACCATCACCTAATTCTAAAATTGATATATCAAAAGTTCCACCACCTAAATCAAAAACTGCTATTTTTAAATCAGAGGTTTTTTTATCTAATCCATATGCTAAAGCTGCTGCAGTAGGTTCATTAATAATTCTTCTAACTTTAAGTCCAGCTATCTCCCCTGCTTCTTTAGTTGCTTGTCTTTGTGCGTCATTATAATAAGCTGGCACGGTAATAACTGCTTCTGAAACTTGAGAGCCCAAGTGGTCTTCTGCAGTTTTTTTCATTTTTTGTAATATAATTGCTGAAATTTCTTGCGGCGTATATTCTCTNTCATCTATTTTAATTCTAGCTGTATTATTATCACCTTTAACTACNTTNTAAGGAACTGATTTAGCATCNTTTTTNACATTNTCAAACTTTTCACCCATAAATCTTTTTACAGAATATATGGTTTTCTCTGGGTTAGTTATAGCTTGTCGTTTTGCAGGATCTCCCACTTTTCGTTCTCCATCTTCTACAAATGCTACTACAGATGGTGTAGTTCTTTTTCCTTCACTATTTTGAATTACAATGGGTTCATTCCCTTCCATTACAGAAACACACGAATTTGTTGTTCCTAAATCTATACCTATTATTTTACTCATAATAATTATTTTTAATTTTAATATAATATAACAACAGTCAAATACTATACCAAAAATAAAACACTAACCAAATTGTCACTTAAATAGAGAAAAGATGTCAATACGAAGCATAGGAGTGCCAATATGTCAGTCTTCCTGGCAGTCAAACCCAAAATCAATCACTATCCCATTTATATTTTTATAACAAGCAAAATTTAAATTTTGTGTTATTTCTCCAAATGAAATAGAGTCCATTGTAGACTGATTGATACGCAAATTATTCATATTTAAAACACTTCTAGAAGAAACATGACCAATACCATTCAACACGTTATTATAATCTGGTCTCTCTTGATTTAAACCTGTTGTTGGAGCATTTGCCTGTAAATAAGTGTGTAATTCACTATTTACAGCTGTTATATTAAGATCGATACAACCATGATACATACCTGAAATCACTCCTGTTTCTTCACCTGAATGCATCCAAACGCTATTTAATGGATATCTGTAAAAATCAGGATTGGAAATATCTTGTTCCGAAATCTGAGTTTGAATAAACTCAAAAAATGTACCTGCTGAAACTAATAAATTAATAGACGAACCAGCAGGGGGATTTGCAGATGCATTCAGCTGATTATCATTAGCAATAACATCACTTAATGTCCACTCCACGAACTTATACTCAATTCCTGTTGTTGGCAGAGGATTACCTTCAGCAATATCATATAAATAACCATCTTTACTTTGTTCGATGTAATTAAACCTTAATAAGGTTGCATACATTTTAGCATTTGTAGAAGCTTTAATTTTTATATTAAAACCATACCCTTCCCCCCACTGTATAATGGATGTTCCGCCAGTAGAACGTGGCTGAGTTAACCGCATTGGTCTTACAATATTTGTTTCAGCAAACGTTGTGTCAGCAGTTAAGTTATTGACAACACTAATTCTAAATTTTTTTCTCAAATCCTGAAATGGAACCAAATCACTTACTGAAGCTGGAAATTTATACAAATAATGATTACTAGAAGAAAAAACACCATCCTCTTTAAACAAGTCTACACCTAACGCCGTATTTTCAATAAAATCTAATTCCTGTTTAACTTCTGGCATACCATCCTGAACTAATTGAACAAAAACCTCTAATTCTTCTGGATTATAGTAAATTGAGTCAGATATATTGGCATAATCATATGCTGAGCCTGTACCTAAAAAACTTTTTTGAACACGCACAAAATGATCATAATTAATATCATCTTGACCATCTAAATCTAAATCTTCACCTACACCAGAGTTAAGGATAGCATAAAGCACAGGTGTATCTTGCCANTCATCATTGATNTCAAGNTCATTGTCACAAGNNATAAAAANAAATAAAATAAAGAATTGAAAAGATTTTTTTCATAACGCAAATATATAATTTTTGTAGATTTGAATTAACAAATAGCTCATTTAATGAATTTATTAAAAATTCTTATTTTTTTTCTACTTCCATATACTATGCTATGGGGACAAAAAAACATGATTGAAGAAATATTTTCTCAAGACGTTTTTAGAGAGGACTTTAAAGAGTCATCTGAAAAATTCCCAACAGAACAAATCGGCGATAAATTTGCTATTTTACTAGAAGCAGAAGACCAGTATTTCATAGGCACTGAGAAATCCAATTACACCGTAATGGTTAATTGGGAAAATGACTTAACAGAATTTGAATTAAGAACAGTTTTAAAAATGGCGCCAGAAGAAAAGCTCAGTATACTTCCAGGTCAAACACCACAAATTGCAGGAATAATCATGCAATATAACCCAGACACACAAGAGGGATTAATTTTTGAAATCAATAGTTTTAAAAAATATCGACTTGTTTACATGAAAAATGATTCCAAAAATAGAAACCTAACATACAGTAAAGACAATGACTGGGTTAAGTCCGAGAATTTTAAAAAAAATAAGAGAAATGAGATTCGTATTAAAAGCAAAGAAAATAAATTTGAATTTTATATAAATGGGGAATTTGAATTTAAGATAGATTTAAATAAAAAAAGAATAGATTCTCTTTCTGCTGGTAGATTTGGCTTTCACCTTGGACCACAAACAAAAATAAAAATAGACTATCTATATATTTCTGCATCACAAAATTATACTGGAATAAATCAATTATTAAACCTTACTGAAGAAGAAATCAAAGCAATCATAAGTGAAAACATAAAACTAAAAGAAAAAAAAGAATCTGATGAAATAAAAGAAATAGAAGATTTGAAACAAGTTATTAGGCTAGTTGAAACTCAATTAAAAGAATTATATCAAATAAATGACTCTTTAATCAAAAAAAATCTTGAACTTGAACCTTTTAGAGAATTAATGGGAGATAATAAAGATTTTATATATACTTTAAGTAAAGACTTGGAAAACGAAATTAAATCTACAACAACACTAAAAGAACAAAACAAAACACTTATAGATTCAATTGAAATATTACATATAAATCAGAAGCTTTTTAAATTAGAATACTTAAAAGCAATAGAATCAATAAGAGGAGAAAACAAAAAAGATACAATTGAATAATGGAAACAACTAAAAAATACACTAAGGTCACCACCCACTCCTTACAAGAAATGAAAAAAAAAAGGAGAAAAAATTGCCATGCTTACAGCGTATGATTATTCATTTGCAAAAATTCTAGACAGCGCGAATATCGATATTTTATTAGTGGGTGACTCAGCATCAAATGTGATGGCTGGTCACGAAACCACACTCCCCATCACTTTAGATGAAATGATTTATCACGCAAAATCTGTCGTAAAAGGAGTAGACAGGTCATTAGTTGTCGTAGATTTACCATTTGGCTCTTATCAAGGAAACTCCAAAAAAGCTTTAGATTCTGCAATACAAATCATGAAAGAATCTGGTGCACATGCTGTAAAATTAGAAGGTGGAGAAGAAATAGAAGATTCAATAAAAAGAATTATTGACTCTGGTGTCCCTGTTATGGGGCATCTGGGTTTAACACCTCAATCAATATATAAATTTGGAACTTATTCCGTGAGAGCAAAAAACAAAGAAGAAGCAAAAAAATTAAAAAAAGATATTCTTAAACTCGAAAAAGCTGGTTGTTTTGCTATTGTATTAGAAAAAATTCCAGCACAATTAGCAGCTCAATTAACTAAGTCTGTAAAAATACCGGTTATCGGTATTGGCGCAGGGTCAAAAGTAGATGGGCAAGTATTAGTAGTACATGACATGTTAGGAATGAACACGGAATTCAATCCTCGATTTCTTAGAAGATACGCTAACTTATCAGAAATCATTCAAGATTCTGTGAAAAATTACATTAAAGATGTAAAAGAAGAAAATTTTCCAAGTAAAGAAGAAGAATATAAATGAAAAACTGGATTCTCTATGAAGACAATCATATTCTCATAGTAAACAAGCCACCCAAAATACCCGTACAAGGGGATAAAACAGGGGATACGACATTATTAGATTTAGGAAAAGAATACATAAAAAAAACATACAACAAACCTGGGAATGTTTACTTNGGACTACCACATAGAATTGATAGACCAACAAGCGGAATTGTGATACTTTCAAAAACAAGTAAATCCTTATCTAGGATAACCAAAATGTTTAGAGAAAAAAATATAGAAAAAACATATTGGGCTATTGTTAACAATGAAATTAAACCAGAATCAGGACTATTAACACATTTTTTAAAAAAAAATAAAAGATTAAATAAATCTTTTGTAGGAAAACCAAAACAAGAAGGATTTGTAAAAGCTGAATTAAACTACACATTAAAACGAGTTTTAAACAACTACTTTTTATATGAAATTTTATTAATTACAGGTAGGCATCATCAAATCAGAACACAATTATCTCACGTGGGATCACCAATCAAAGGTGACATAAAGTATGGAGCAAAAAGAACAAACAAAGATGGCAGTATTCATTTGCATTCAAGAGAGATTAAATTTATTCACCCTACAAAAAATGAGAAAATTAAAATTCAGGCTCCTCCGCCAAATGATAGTATTTGGACAGCATGTCTACAAAAAAAGTGAATACAATTAACTTGGAAATCAATAATCCTATTAATAAATTTGAAATTATATGAAGATATTAGAATTGTTCTCATTTGGACCAGAGTATTTTGTTTTAAGCAAAACATTTATAAATAAATTTGGAATTAACCCTACTCTAGTATTATCACACTTAATAGAGAATCAATTAAATAATAAACCTGAATTAATAAAAAATGATTATTTCCTTAATCGCATAGAAGATATCTCTAAATCAACCACATTATCAACGAATAAAATCAAAAATGCCATAAATAAACTTTATAAAATAAAACTTATTGATGTTATTATAAAAAAAAATGACAAGGTGTATGTGAAAATTCTCGACACAAATATTATTAAAACTATAATAACCAAACAGGATAATATTTCTAAAAAAGATCAACTAGAAAAAAATCAAATTAAATTTTTAAAAAAGAAGAGATTTAAAAAACCTACACTCAATGAATTAAAAACATACTTCTTAGAAATTGNAGCAAAAACAGAAGAAACAGAAATAATGTTTGACTATTATGAATCAAAAGGATGGAAGGTTGGAAAAGCTCCCATGAAATGCTGGAAAAGTGCAGCACGAAACTGGAAAAGAAGATCCGAAAAAGAAGAAAGTGAGTTTCCTGATTATTATGATAAAGAATTTGAGAAAAAAATTGGGAATGACAACAACAAAGTATCTAGATATCATCAACACTTACGGAAAATAGGCTGGAAATCTTCATATTCTCCAACAGCTGGTACTACTTGGCTAAAAAAATAAATACTATGAAATGGTTTGAAACCTGGTTTAATTCAAAATACTATCACATTTTATATCAAAAACGAGACTATTCTGAAGCGGCTTTACTTATTGACAACATACTAAAAACTTTTCAACCACACAAAAACACAAAATTTTTAGATTTAGGATGTGGCTCTGGAAGACATTCAATTTATTTAAATCAAAAAGGCTTTCATGTAGATGGATTTGATTTGTCAAAAAAAAGTCTAGAGGAAGCAAGAAAAAAAGAAAATAATAAATTAAAATTCTATCAAAAAGATATGAGAAAATTTACAATCAATGAAAAATATGACTTTGTTCTTAATCTTTTTACAAGCTTTGGATACTTTGAAGATGACAATGACAATAAAAATGTATTTAAAAATATATCAACATCATTAAAAACGAATGGTCATTTAATTATTGATTTTTTTAATCCTGATAAAATTATAAATCAACTAGAGAGAAATGAGGTGAAAAAAATAAATAATATCACATTTAATATTAATAAAACATATGATGAAAATTTTATTTATAAAAAAATTTCAATCATAGATAAAAAAAATAAATATAATTTTACAGAAAAAGTACGATTAATTAATAAACAAAAATTCATAAATTACGCGAATGGTTTAAATATGGATTTAATATTTACTTTCGGAAATTATAATTTATCTAAATACAATAACAAATCATCTGATAGATTAATATTAGTCTTTAAAAAAAACACATAACCATTTGATAAATTAAAAAACTGAATCATATGCTAGAAAACTTAAATCAATTTTTAGAACTACACTTTTTAGGAAATGCCGTATCTGAATGGGCATTATTCTTAGGTATTATCTTATTATCATTCATTATTCGAAAATTTATATCAAATAGAATAATTGAAGGGATTTTAAATATCTTAAATAAGGATCAGATAGAAGGTAATTTTAACAAACTACTCAACAAACCAATAAATAACATTATTTTCTTAATATTCCTATATATTGCTTTTAATCAACTAAAATACCCTGAAACATGGAATCTTGTCTCAGTAGAGGATTTTGGGCTTAAAATGGTCTTAAACAAAGGATACAGTCTAGCACTGTACTTATTAATAATTCAATTATTCTTCAAAATAACTGATACTTTTGGAGCAATATTAAAAAAGAAGGCTGAAAAAACTCCTTCCAAACTTGATGATCAACTTGTTCCTTTTGCAATTGATTCAATAAAAATTATCACAGTTATTTTGGGTGTACTTATAATTGTTGGAAATGTGTTTGGAGTCAATGTTACTGCTTTAGCAGCAGGACTTGGAGTTGGTGGTATAGCAATTGCTATGGCATCAAAAGAAAGTTTAGAAAATCTATTCGGATCATTTACAATATTTTTAGATCAGCCATTTACTGTAGGAGATGCAGTTAACATTGGCAGCATCACTGGTGTTGTTGAAAAAGTTGGATTCAGAAGCACTAGAATAAGAACATTTGACCAAAGTGTTGTTACTGTTCCAAATAAAAAAATGGTAGATGCAGAACTCGATAATCTTGGACTGAGACCAGTGAGGCGTGCAAAATTTAATATAGGCGTTACATATGAAACGAATCAACAACAAATTAAAAATATTGTGAAAGATATACAAGAAATGATTGATGATCACCCTATGACTAATCAAGACGGAAGAGTCCGTTTTCTAGAATTTGGAGCAAGTTCATTGAATATCATGGTTTCATTTTATGTAAACTCACCTAGCTGGGATGATTTAATCAACACTAAAGAAGACATAAATTATAAAATTATGGAAATTGTAGCAAAACATAATAGCAGCTTTGCCTTTCCTTCAACAAGTGTATACATTGAGAAAACAGAAGATGCAAAAGCTTAATAAAGAACCATTTCATACATGTATTATAAACAGTGAATTAACATATGACATAAGAAAAAAGATTTTGTGGCCACATATTACAAATGGAAATTATTCAATTGAACCAGATGATTTCGATAGCACTTTTCACTTAGGAACATATTTTAAAAATCAAATAATTAGTATTGGAACGTTTATTAAAGAAAATAATTCGAAATTTGATGACGATGCGCAATACCGATTAAGAGCAATGGCTACTGATAAAGATTATCAAATAAAAGGAGCAGGACGAAATTTATTCTTAACAGCTTTACAGATTTTAAAAAAGAAAAAAATAATGATGCTTTGGTGTGACGCAAGATTAAACGCAATTCCGTTTTATAAGGCCCTGGGGATGAAAAGCTTAGATCAAATATATCAAATACCTAATATTGGCCCCCACAAAACCATGTATATTTATTTAGACTCAATAAAATGAAAAAAACAGAAACATTCATAAAGGGATTATTTATTATAGAAAATACGTCATTTTTAGACAAAAGAGGAGAATTTATGGAATTGTGGAACCAACATGAATTCGAATTAGAGAAACTACAAACAAATCCTACACAGGACAATATTTCAATATCTAAAAAAAATGTAATCAGAGGTTTACATTTCCAAAATAAACCACATGAACAAATAAAATATGTACGCGTAATTCAAGGTAGTATTTTGGATGTTGCGGTAGACATTAGAAAAACATCTGATACTTTCGGTCAACATCTTGCAATTGAATTATCTAAAAGCAATAATTATGGACTTTGGATTCCAGCTGGGTTTGCTCATGGATTCCTGTCTCTCGAAGAAAACACTATTGTTGTATATAAGTGTTACGGGAAATATCAGCCAAAACACGAACACACAATATGTTGGGATGATAAAACAATAAATATAAATTGGAATGTCAAAAACCCTATCATATCTAAAAAAGATGAACAAGGAATATCTTTAGATATATATAAAAAATCAAAAAGTATCAATGGTTAATTTAAACACTACAATATTGTTCATAATATGTCTTTTAAGTAATACTATTTATACATACGCTCAATTTGAAACCAATGAAAGCAACTATAATATATATGCCGTCAATACACCAGTAAATCTTTCATTTGCTACTGAAAAAACACCTATTTATCAATTAGATATTAAAGAGCGCTTTGATAAGGAAATACTAATAAATACGTATTGGCAATCAAAAACTATTTTACTAATAAAAAGATCTAAAAAGTATTTTTCAATTATTGAGCCTATACTAAAACAACATAACATACCTGATGACTTTAAATATTTAGCAGTAGCTGAAAGTGGTCTAGAAAATGTTACATCTCCATCTGGCGCCAAAGGATTTTGGCAAATTTTAGAAAAAACAGGAATTGAGTTAGGTTTAGAGATAAATAATGAGATTGATGAAAGATATCACATAGAGAAATCTACTGAAGCAGCTTGTCAATATCTTCAAAAAGCATATAATACATTTGGCAACTGGACACTTGCTGCAGCTGCATACAATATGGGAATATATGGTTTACAAGAATCAATAAACACACAAAAAGTAAACAGCTATTATGATTTAATGCTAAACAATGAAACGTATAGGTATGTTTTTAGAATATTAGCACTAAAAGAAATAATTGAAAACCACGAAAATTACGGTTTTGTGATTAACCGAAATGACTACTACGAAAGTCTGCAAACATATAGTCTTGAAATCAATACATCTATTGAGAGTGTTGCTGATTTTGCTTTAGCAAAAAATGTTAATTATAAAATCCTAAAACAATTTAATCCATGGATTCGGAAAAACACAATATCCAATGCAAAACATAAACAATATATTTTAAAACTACCTGTAGAAAAACATGTATTTTTAAATGATTTGGACACCATAAAACATATTTGTAAGTCAAGAGAAAATATTTTTGAGATAGCACGAAAATATGATGTGGCAGTAGAAAAAATTTTATTATGGAATGATTTACTACCATCAGAAAAACTAAAAAAAAATCGAAAAATTATTATCCTAAAATGATATGAAAATTGAAATTGTTGGAGCCAAAGAAAACAATCTGAAAAATATTGACATAACTATTCCTCTAAACAAACTTGTCGTATTTACAGGAGTAAGTGGAAGTGGGAAGTCTTCTCTTGCCTTTGACACAATACACAAAGAAGGACAAAGAAGATACCTAGAAACCTTCTCCTCTTATGCTCGAAATTTTATAGGTAATTTTGAGAGACCAGAAGTAGACTATATAAATGGATTAAGTCCAGTTATTTCAATAGAACAAAAACCAGTTTCTAAAAACCCTAGGTCTACAGTTGGGACAATTACCGAAACATATGACTATTTAAGATTATTATATTCTAAAATAAGTACTCCTTTTTCTTTTAAAACAAAAGAAAAAATGGAAAAACAAACTTTAAATAATATTTGTCAAACAATTTTAAAAGATTATAACCAAAAAAATATTATTCTGCTATCACCAATTATAAAAGGAAGAAAAGGACATTATTCAGAACTTTTTCAGTCACTTATAAAAAAAGGATATACACAGGTTCAGATAAATAATCAAATAGTAAAATTAAAACCAGACATCAAACTAGATCGTTATAAAACACACGACATAAATATTTTAATTGACAAACTGCAAGTTCAAAAAAAAATAGAAAAACGACTCAAAAATTCTATTACAATAGCTTTAGAAGAATCAAAAGGATCCCTGATTATAAAAGATGTAAAAAAAGATGCATTCAAATATTTTAGTCAAAACTTAACATGTCCAACAACTGGAATTTCATATGAAAAACCTGAACCAAATTCATTTTCATTTAATTCACCTAAAGGATGTTGTAAACAATGTAAAGGATTAGGCAAAATAGAAAAAATTGATATTGAAAAAATTATTCCAAACAGAGAACTAAGTATTGAAAATGGAGGCATTAAAGCTATTGGTGAGTATAAGTCTAATTGGATATTTCAACAAATTGAAATAATTGGAAGAAAATATAATTTTTCTCTTAAAACACCTATAAATAAAATTTCTCAATCTACTGTAGAACTTATTTTATATGGAATCAAAGAGAAATTCAAAGTGAAAAACAAAATAATTGGGGTAACACAAAAATATGATATTGATTTTGATGGAATAGTCAACTTTCTAGAAGAACAGCATAAATCAAGTAATTCGAAAAAAATAACTAAATGGACTCAACAATTTTTTACAAAAAAAATATGTGACAGTTGCAAAGGCAACAAATTAAAAAAAGAAAGTTTACATTTTTTAATCCAAAAAAAAAACATATCAGAAATATGTGAACACGATATTTTTGAATTAAAAAAATGGTGTGAATTAGTACTTAGAAAAACAACAAAAACAAAATTAATTATTGCAAATGAAGTAATAAAGGAATTATTAAACCGATTAAATTTTTTAATTAATATTGGATTANGCTACCTCACCCTTTCCAGGCGAACAGACTCACTCTCTGGTGGTGAAAGTCAAAGAATAAAAATAGCATCACAAATAGGATCAGAACTCACAAATATTCTATACATACTAGATGAACCAAGTATTGGGTTACATCCAGTTGACAACAAGTTATTAATTCAATCATTAAAAAAACTCAACAAATTAGGTAATAGCATTATTGTAGTTGAACATGATAAAAGCATGATAACATCTGCTGACCATATTGTAGACATAGGTCCTGGAGCTGGGGAAAAAGGAGGGGAAATTATATTTCAAGGAACATACAATAAATTAAANNAATCTCAATCTTTAACAAGTAAATACTTGTTTAATAAAACCATTTTAAAACCAAAGAAAACAGAAAGAAGTGGAAATGGAAATCATATTATATTAACAGGAGCAAAAGGCAACAACTTACAAAATATTAACATAAAAATTCCATTGGGTAAATTGATTCTAATAACAGGAGTTTCTGGTTCTGGAAAATCAACACTAATTAATGGAACACTATATCCTGTGATTAGTAATAAATTACATAAATCAAAAAAGAAAGCATACCACTATGAAGATATTAATGGACTAGAATATATAGACAAAATTATTAATATAGATCAAAAAGCAATCGGTCGATCTCCAAGATCAAACCCAATCACATACATAGGTGTGTTTACTGAAATAAGAGAGTTATATGCAAATCTAAAGGAATCGAAAATTAGAGGTTATAAATCAGGTCGCTTTTCTTTTAATGTTAAAAAAGGTTCTTGTGAAGAATGTGAAGGAAATGGGAACACAATAATACAAATGAAGTTATTAGCTGATATTGAAGTTCCATGTAAGACCTGCTTAGGAAAAAGATTTAATCCAGAAACTTTGGAAATAAAATACAACAAAAAAAACATAAATGACATATTAGAAATGAGTGTTGATGAAGCTGTAGTTTTCTTTGAAAATTTTTCAAAAATTAAAAACAAATTAAAAGCATTAAAAGATGTGGGGATGGGATATATAAAACTAGGTCAATCTTCCACAAAACTATCTGGAGGTGAAGCACAAAGAGTAAAATTAGCAGCTGAACTATCTAAAACATCAACAGGTAATACATTATATATTCTCGATGAGCCAACTACAGGATTACATTTTCATGATATTAACATCCTCATGAATGCTATAAATCGATTAGTCGATAAAGGTAATACTGTTATCATCATTGAGCATAACACAGATGTGATAAAACAAGCTGACTATATTATTGATTTAGGACCTAGCGGAGGAAAGAAAGGAGGAGAAGTTATCTTTGAAGGAGAATTGAGAAATATTTTAAATAATAAAATTAGTCAAACAGGATTTTTTCTAAAAAAAGAAATATCTTCACAAAATGAATAAATCAAGGAAAACTTGGAAAAAATCAGCACAACAAAATACCTGGAGCGTATTTAAAATTATGTCTGAATTTGTAGAAGGATTTGAAAAACTATCTAATATTGGTCCTTGTATATCTATTTTTGGCTCAGCCAGAACAAAAAAATCTAATCCTTATTATAAGGATGCTGTACAACTATCTAAAAAACTTACAAAAAGAGGATATGGTATTATTACCGGCGGTGGACCAGGAATCATGGAAGCCGCTAACAAAGGAGCAAAAGAAGGAAATGGGCCCTCTGTTGGATTAAATATTGAGCTTCCTTTTGAACAAACTCCAAATCAATATATTGATCATGAGAAAAGTATTGACTTTAATTATTTTTTTGTTAGAAAAGTTATGTTTGTTAAATATGCTCAAGCATTTGTTATACTTCCAGGTGGAGTTGGAACATTAGATGAGTTATTTGAAACAATCACATTGATTCAGACTGAAAAAATTCAAAAAATCCCAATTATATTATATGGTAGTGATTATTGGCATGGCTTATTAGAATGGATGAAAAAAACCGTATTAGAAAAAGAAAAATGTATTAATCAATCAGATTTAGATAATTTTTTACTCTTAGATGACATTGATGAAGTTATAGAAACAATTGATGAGTTTTATAAAAAATCGAAATTTTCTCCTAATTTTTAATATAGATAATTGAAAACTAAACCATATATATTATTATTTCTCACAATACTTATTTCGACCATTTTTTCTAATTTATTGGCTCAAAATATAATTACTGGACTAGTAATAGATGAAAAATCTAAAGAAGAATTAATTGGAGCAAATATTATTATAAAAAATGAAAACAACGGAACAACAACAGATTTAGATGGTGGTTTTAGTATTATCTTTAACAAACTACCTGTAAGCTTAGAATGCTCTTATATTGGCTATCAAACACAAACAATAGAAGTCCAAAATGAGAATCAAAAGATTATTATAAAATTACTAAAAGATGACATGGTATTAGGTGATATTAATGTGGTTGACACTAGACTTAGTGAGAAATTAAAACAATCTGCGGTAACAATAGAAGCAATGGATGTTATTGCTATTAAAGAAGCACCATCTGCTAGTTTTTATGAAGGCTTAGGTAATTTAAAAGGAGTGGATTTAACATCTGCTAGTTTAGCCTTTAAAATAATTAATACAAGAGGATTTAACAGCACATCTCCTGTTCGATCTCTTCAAATTATAGATGGTGTTGACAATCAATCTCCCGGATTAAACTTTTCATTAGGTAATTTTTTAGGAACAACAGAATTAGATACTAAGGGAGTGGAAATCATTGTTGGGGCTAATTCAGCTCTTTATGGACCAAATGCTTTTAATGGAGTAATAAACATGTCAACAAAAGATCCTTTTATGTTCCCTGGTACAAGCTATCAAATAAAAATGGGTGAAAGAGCACTCATTGAACATTGTTTTAGATATGCTGGAAACAAAAAAATTAAAAACGATTGGGAAATAGGATTAAAATTTAATATTCAACAACTAAAAGCAAATGACTGGGAAGCTGATAACATAGATGCTTCTTATGATACAAATTCAGATGCAAATAATCCAGGTGGATATGATGCCGTAAATATATATGGAGATGAATTTAATAAAACAGGATCATTTAATGATTTCCCTGGAATAGGAACAGTTCATAGAACAGGTTATTTAGAATCAGATTTAGCAGATTATAATACAAAAAATCTCAAATTTAACACTGCTATACATCTGAAAAAAAATAAAAACGAATTGATATATGGTTTTAATTTGGGCAATGGAACTACCATATACCAAGGTGACAATAGATATAGCTTAAAAAATATTCGTTTTTGGCAAAATAAAATTGAATTTAAAAGAAATGATAATTTTTTTATAAGATTCTACACAACACATGAAGATGCTGGAGACTCATATGATATTGTAGCAACTGCACAAGCACTAACGGCACCAACTGCAGCAAGTCACTCAGATTGGAACAAACAAAATTCAGACTGGTTTAACACTGAATATGTTGTTTATTGGAATGAGACCATCATACCTCTCATGGAATCTCAAATTGACGGGTTCATGACTGAAGATGATTGGTCAACTCAATACGGAAGTAATGAAGGATGGCAAGAAGCCATGCAAGATATTTTAAGTCAATATCCTGATCTATTATCACAATATCACGAACAAACAAGAGAGTGGACAGATTATGCAGTAGGAAGCTTAATACCGGGAAGTGAAAACTTTAATTTATACTTTAATGATATTACATCTAAATCAAGATTTGATGAATATGGTAATGAAACTGGTGGAACAAGGTTTTTTGATAAATCAAGTTTATATAATATCCAGACAGAGAAAAAAATTAAAACAGAATACGGAACATTTAAAATTGGTTTAAATGGAAGGCTTTATTCTCCTGATTCACAGGGTTCTATATTTGACGACGGCTACAATATTGAAACGGAAGAATATGTAATAACAGACAGTGTTGGAGCTGTTATCATGGATTCTAGTTATGAACTCCAACTTAACATGTTTGGATTATATGATACAATTTGGACAGAATCCCCAAGAATTGGCATTGACTCATTAATATCAAGAAAGAAAATACAAACCCATGAATTTGGCGCATATTTTGGCTATGATAAAAAATTATTTAGTGAAACATTTTTAGTGAGCGCAACAGCAAGAGTAGATAAAAATAAAAATTATGATTATTTATTCTCGCCAGCTGCTTCTGTTGTTTATAAGCCAAATGAACGAGATATAATAAGATTATCATTATCATCAGCAGTACGAAACCCAACACTAACTGACCAATATTTGAATTATGACGCTGGACCAGCTACTCTAGTAGGTAATATTAATGGTTTTGGTTTGGATGGATTTGACCCATATGGCTATGGGACACCTAACTACTTTGTTACAATAGATGCAATACTAGACTACTTTGATTCTGAAACAACATTAGGCAATAATGCTGGGTCAGCCGTAAAAAATGGACGATTAAAAATAGAACCAATAAAACCCGAACAAGTCAAAACATTAGAAGTTGGGTTTAGAACTACTTTGTTAAACAAAGTTTATATTGATGCAAGCTATTATTATTCATTATACACAAACTTTATTGGTTACCAATTTGGATGCTCATATGAAGTGGCTGAGAATTTGATGGGAGAAGAATCTATCAGGAATGCTACAGCAGAAGATGTTGAGTTAGGCTGGGCAGAATATATTGGAGAAGAAATTCCTGACTACACTAAAATTGACGAAGGCTCAGTATCAGTATGGAGAGTTGCTGCTAATGCAACAGGCAAAGTAAAAACACAAGGATTTAGTGTTGGAATAAATTATTATATGTCTGAGAAAATTGCTTTAAATGGTAATTATTCATGGAATAAATTAATTAATGAAGAATCCCGAGACCCTTTAGTACCTGCATTTAACACACCTGAGCATAAATTTAATGTAGGAATATCAAATAAATTTTCTTTTAAGAGAAATTCTGACACTCCTTTTAGCATGTCATTAAACTACAAGTGGATTCAAGGGTTTTTATTCGAGGGGTCCCCTCAGTTTACAGGAAACATACCAAGCTACCGCTTATTAGATGGACAAATAAATCGCACATTTAAACTTCATGAAAAACTTGAATTAACTACAAAAATTGGAGTTTCTAATTTACTAAACAATCAAGTATATCAAGCATATGGTGGTCCACGAATTGGAAGACTTACATATCTAACGTTAACTTTTGAGCTTGATTAATTAAAAATAAACTTAGAATTATTTATCATTAAATAATGATTATACTATCTTGCGTAATCTATTATTAAATTAAAATTTGAATTATGAAAAAATCTTTACAATTATTAACTATTATATTTGCTTTTTTATTCGCTAACACCTTATATGGACAAAGGTATTTAGAACAAATATTTGATGAAGTAAATGTTGAATCTGATATCATTTATGGAAATAATGTTACTGTATTCCCTACTCTATTAGGACAAGCACCTGCATCACAGGACTTACAAATGGACATTTACACGCCATCTGGTGATACTGAGACTAATAGACCTGTAGTAATCATGCTTCATACTGGCAGCTTCTTACCTGCAGTACTAAATGGACAAGCAACAGGTTCAAAGAATGACAATGCTATAGTTGCACAATGTACTGAATTTGCCAAAAAAGGATATGTTGCTATAGCAATAAGTTATAGAGTAGGTTGGAATCCTACATCAACTAATGCTGATGTACGAAGAAGAACATTAATACAAGCAGCTTACAGAGGTCTTCAAGATACAAGAACAGCTGTAAGATTTTTAAGAAAATCAGTAGAAGAAGGCAATCCATATGGCATATCTTGTCAAATGGTCGTAGGTGGTCTTGGAACAGGAGGATATATTTCACTAGCAGCCGGAACATTAAATGATTATGAAACGGAACTATTACTACCTAAATTTATGGATACATCAATGGATATAGATGGAGATGGTGTAAATGATGCTGTTCCATATATTATACAAGAATTTATGGGAGATTTAAATGGTGAAACTGAAGGTATACTTCCTGAATTAGACCTAGATGGTGACGGCACAGCAGACGCAACAAATGTAACCCTAGCTATACCTAACCATGTAGGATACAGTTCACATGTAGACATGGTATTTAATATAGGAGGTGCTTTACCAGATAGCTCTTGGATAGATGCAGGAGAAGTACCTATTGCAAGTATGCAGTGTTACTTAGATGAAGATGCACCATATGAAGTTGGAAATGTCATTGTTCCAACCACGAATGAAATCGTAATAGAAGGACATGGCTCACAAGTAATCCAAAGATTATCTACAGAGTATGGAAACAATGATATTTTTAATGGACTTAGCATGGAAATCAATGACTCTTGGTATGGAAATGGAGATGGTGCAGCAAACTCAGCTCTGCAAGTACAAGCAGTAAATATGTTTGGATCACCATTATTCGATGATGAGGGCAATCCTGTATGGGAATTTGCTGGACATGATGTGTACCCTGGACTTTTTCCTATTGTTGCTCCTACTGGTGATGAATTAAATCCTGAGGATTGCGAAAATTGTGGACAAGCTGCAAGTGCTTGCCTATTTCCTTGGGGAGAACAAGGAGCTCCATGGGATTGGTGGAACAACGACGCTACTGACCCATTAGGATATCCACTAGCAGCTACACAAAACCCATTAGCACCTGCTGGTATATCAGCAGACACATATGCTTGTCAATCAACAACAGGCAACCCTGATATGTCAGAAGCAAAAGGCATGGCTTATGCTAATATGATTCAAGAATTTATATGTGCAAGAATATATGCAGCATTAGATTTAGGAACATCTAATAACACATGTGACATAATTGAAAATAAAATCCAAAAAACATTAATAAAAACAGTTGATATCACTGGAAGAGAAGTTAATAGCAACACTATACAAAATATTTCCTTCAAGATTTATGACAATGGTACTGTTGAAAAACAATACATAATTAAATGAGAAAATTCATTGTTTTATTAATACTACCTATCATAGGGTTCTCACAATGTGAGAACCCTATTTTAGACAAAATACTGCAGGACAGCAATGTAAACCAATATTTTCAGCTTGCAGTATCATTAAATATAGCTGAGTTACAATTTCTCAATGATTGTAATACAGATGTAAATTACACAATGTTTGTTCCTGGGAATGACTTACCCAATGAATCCGCAAGCTTACTTCTTGGATTAGGAGGTGAACTTGTCGACTATATATCTTATTACACACATCCTGAATCTATAGAATTTCTAGATTTTACAAGTAGCGACATAGAAATGCTAGATGGTAATATAGCAAATATTTCAGTCAATCAATCTGTTGACAATTACAATGTAATGATAAATCAAGCAAATATTACTATCCAAGATATTTGTGCTTGTAATGGAGTGATTCACATAATAGATGATTTAATATGGGCTCCGGGAGTTATTTCGTTAAATGAGAGAGCATGTGTAAATCAGCAAGAAAATCTCTTAAATTTCTCTAAAATCAAAAACAAAGGGGTTTTAGAAATTCGAGACATAAACGGAAAAATTATTTTAAATAAAATTGTAGACAATACTACAACCATAAACACATCTAACTATAAAACAGGTATATATATAGTTCAATTACAAACTCCCGACCAAAATTTGAGAGAATTATTCTTTATTAATTAAGTGAAATCTTTTTTTGATGTAATTCTTTTTTATAGATAATATCCCCACTTGAGTCATATGATTCAAAGGACAGCACTCGATTTCGTTTTTTACCAGTGATACTAATTAATGAATAACTTCCATTAAACATCGAAGGAAAATTAAATTCATATAAACATTTGTCACAATTTAACTGCCCATCACTTAAAATTGTATTATTCGACATGTCATATCTATTAAGTTCAGTATTAACATCTCCTGATGTACTAACTAAAATCAAGCCATTAGGATTAGAAAGATTGAGTCGATATAAAAAATAATCAAATTCCTTTTTATAATTTAAAAAAGAGTCTTCTGAATCAAAAGTAAAAGGAGCAGGACTTGCTATAATAGTAAAAGTCGCCCCTGTATTTTGCATCTCTTGAAACATTCTCTCCATTTGCTTATCACCATACAAACAAGAATCAGACCTAAAAGTCATCGCATCTAACAGAAAAATATCAAGGTCATTATAAGTGTATCTTTGATACGTTCCATAATCAAAATAGGTGTAATTATACGTTTTTTGTAAAGAATTAGGCCAAAAAAGTTCAAACACTAAATGTGTAGTATCTTTTAAATTCCAAGACGCATCCACATGAGAAAAATCTGAAGAACCCCAAGTTGCTATCTGTGGCATAGAGGTCATAAAATGGTTTAAATAAGGATTTTTCCTCACCTGAACATACTGATCTAGCATATGATTCATCATAAAGGACAAATCTTCTGTTTCACATAAAGACTCATTAGAAAATTCAACATGCTGACCAAGCCAAAGCATAAAATCAGAGTTTGTTTTTGCCATTAAAGGAAACAGATTAGAATTCTGTATCACTTCACTATCTGGATAATCTGAACCAAGTAGTAACTGAACATCATCTAGATGCGGTCTTTTAGTAAAAATATCAACCTCTTTTATAAAAACGCTATCAACAGATACCGATGCTATATACTCTTTATTAGGTTGTAATTTCTCCAAAACAATGGTGAAGGGAATATAATCTTTTAAACTATGTTGATTCTTAACATCAAATTCATATTTCAATAATTTATCAGTGTCATAATCTCTTACATCGACTGTGATTTTTTCTGCATCTGAATCTAACAAAAACCACATTTGAGTACCATAAGAATCTACAAATGACACCATAGGTCCAGCAATCACCTTGTTGTTCTGTGAACAGACACTCAAGCTTAACACTAAGCAAAAAGCAAAAAAGGCACTAGTTAAATACTTCATATTATTGTTTTTATCTTATCACTCTTTATTCACCAATACCCAACAACTCTACCTCAAATATCAAAGTTGCATTTGGGGCAATAACAGGAGGCCTCCCCCCTGCACCATAAGCTAAATCTGGAGGGATAATAAACGTGAATTTATCACCTACTACCATTAATTGCAAACCTTCAGTCCAACCGCGAATAACTTTATCTAATGGAAACTGAACAGGCTGTCCTCTCTCAACTGAACTATCAAACACTGAACCATCAACATTCATTCCCGTATAATGGACTTTCACGACATCAGTTGCTTTTGGATTAACCTTGCCTGAACCACTATTAATTACTTTATAAGACAATCCACTTTCTGTTGTAACTGTATTTTCAGATAATTCTTTTAATTTTTGGTCCATTTCTTCTTGAAGTTTCGCTTCAATTTCTTGAGCTTCTTTCATTTTATCGTTAAAGACTTTTAAAGCATCAAATTTTTTAGCATCTCTACCTTTTCTAATAATTTTAATTTCCTCAATTACATCACCTTGTGCAATAGAATCGACCACAGCTTGGCTTTCTTTATCAAGTGTATCAATTCTTCCAAAAACAGAATGTTTATTATCCAACCATGGAGTCTCTTGGTGTGTAATGAAAAATTGAGACCCATTAGTATTAGGTCCAGAATTAGCCATGGATAATACACCAGGACCATCATGTTTTAAATCCGGATGAAACTCATCAGAAAACTTATAACCAGGATCACCTGTTCCAGTTCCTAGAGGACACCCCCCCTGTATCATAAAACTTGGAATAACTCTGTGGAATTTTAATCCATTATAAAAAGGTTTATCCAAATCAGGCATTATACCTTCTGCCAAACACACAAAACTAGCAACTGTTAATGGTGTTTTTTCATAAGCAAGAGACACTACTATATCTCCCTTATTAGTAATTATTTTTGCATACATACCAGGCTTTTTATCATCTTTACTACAAGATAGAAAAAAGAGAGTAAAAACCAAGATGCTTAAAAGAGCTTTTTTCATTTTTCTATATTTAATAATTTAATATTTAACAACAGTGTTGAATATGGCGGAACTGATTTACCATAACCGGACATACCAAAACCAAGGTACGAAGGTATTATAATCTTTGATTTATCCCCAATTTGCAGCAACTTAATTCCATAATTCAAGCCTCTCATCTGTTTTGAATAACCTATTTTAAAGCTAATCGTATCTGTTAAATGTGAATCATATATATTAGCAATATCGTCAAAAACAAAACAATTATATGCAATTGATACTACATCACCATCTATTGCAAACATTAAGGAATCAACAGACCTATTATAACTATCGATAAAAAATCGTATACCAGTTGAGTCTCGAAAAAAAGGCACGCCAGTTTCAGCAATCAGGGAATCTATTTTTAACTCTTCGTTTTGAATGATTTTTTTATTTGCATGAATAAAAAAGTTTTCAACTTCATCATCTTTTTCTACTATAATTTTCTGCTGATAAGAATGCTTGCAAGAAATAAAAAATAGTAAAAAAATAATGGCTAAATTATGTATTTTGATTCTCAAAAACATCATTTTTCCAAGTGTGTTTTAAGTGTGTTTTCAAAATAAGCAATGGCTGAATCCATATCTTTATTATCAATGAAACCACCGGCAGCATTTTTATGACCTCCGCCATTGAAATATAATTTAGCAAATGAATTTACATCAAAATCACCTTGTGATCTAAAAGAAATTTTAATACCATCCTTAAATTGAATAAAAAATGTTGAAAAAGTAATATGTTTTAAACTTAGTGGTAAATTTACAAAACCCTCAGTATCACCTTTTTGGTAATTAAAGTCTATTAAATCTGATTCCATTAAAAAAATAAGAGCTGCATGTTGACTATTATATAATTTTAAATTCTGCAAACAAATTCTAAGTAAATCAAGACGAGATTTGTTTTGAGAATCATATAGTTTTTCATGTATATCAGAATGACTAATGTCAAACCTCATTAAATCTGAAATAATTTCATGTGTTTTTCGAGTTACATTAGGATACCTTAAACTTCCTGTATCTGTAATAATACCAGTATAAAGACAAACAGAGATATCCTGATTTAATTCACAATCAATATGTTTTAAAAAATCATACATCAATTCAGCTGTAGAGGCAACCAAGCTGTTAGATAAAATATAATCACAACAACCATCCGGCTCTTCATGATGATCAATCATAATTTTAAAAGCCGAACTACTTTCTAACACAGAACACATAGTGTGTGTCCTATATAATTTATTGAAATCTAAAAAAAATAACAAATCTGCATTGTGTATAATACTATTACAAATTGATTCACCACCCTCATATATAAGCACACTACTACTACCAGGCAACCATTTTAAAGAATGTGGATATTCATTTGGAACAATCACACTAACATTATGATTTTTTTTCAACTGATGATATAGAGCTAGAGAAGAACCTAAAGCGTCACCATCTGGAGTTTTATGTGTAGTGATTACTATATTCTTTTTAGTTGAAAGAAAATTCTGAATAAAAGCATAATCAATATTTGAAACCATAATGACAAAAATAATTAATATAAATTATCATATTGCTATATCATCTTTTTTTAAGTAAATTCGATCAAAATTTAAATTGAACATGAAAAATAACAGAACTTTTACAATGATAAAACCTGATGCCGTAGAAAATGGTTACACAGGTGCTATTTTAGCCCATATCGAAAAAGCTGGATTTAAAATAGTAGCAATGAAATTAAAAAAACTAACAACAGAATCTGCAAGAAATTTTTATAAAATTCATGAAGGAAGACCCTTTTTTAATGATTTAATAAATTACATGACTTCTGGACCTATCGTTGCTGCTATACTAGAAAAAGAAAATGCAGTTTCAGATTTTCGTGCATTAATTGGAAATACAAACCCTCAAGAAGCTAAAGAGGGAACAATAAGAAGAATTTATGCAAAATCAATAGATGCAAATGCAATTCACGGATCAGATAGTGATGACAATGCTTTGATTGAGGGTGATTTTCATTTCACAAATGAAGAAGTCATATAAATTCAATTAAAAACCACATTAATAATATTTTTGTTTAATGTTTGGATTTTTTTAAGAATGTTGCCTTTTTGAGAAATTAAATCCGATTTCAAATAAGGATTCTTAATGTTTATATATAAAACCTGTTTATCTATATAAATATTTTTAGTTTCTGACTTAATATGAACACCCATAATTTCTTGCCACAATTTTAAAGGGCTCAACACCTCTCTATTATCTGACTTTTTATTTTGAAGAAAATCAGATAATAATTCGCTTATTTTTTTAGTTTTTGAACTTCTCTTCATATACCCCACCTTTATCTAATAAAAAATACTTACATATATTATTTACCTTACTCATAATAGAATCTATTCTATCAAAAGAAGTATCTGTAATAAAAATTTGGCCAAATTGATTTTGATTTAACATCGTAATAACTTTTTCAACTCTCTGAGTATCTAATTTATCAAAAATATCATCCAATAACAATAAGGGATCTATATTTAAAACAGATTTTAATAATGAATAATAAGCAAATTTTAGAGAAATCAAAAAAGTTTTCTGTTGACCTTGAGAACCTGATTTTTTTAAACTATGAGAATTTATAGTGAAAATAAAATCATCTCTATGTACACCAGCACTAGTAAACATTAATAATTTATCTTTTGTTCTATTTTTAATTAAAATATCTTCAAATGAATTTTCATTTAATTGTGACTTATATATAATATTGACAAATTCCTGTTTCTCTGAAATAAAACTATAGTAATTTTGAATATCACCTATAATACGATCAAGACAATCTTTTCTTTTCAAATAAATTTGATAACCATAATCAGATAATGATTTATCATAAGTTGATAGCAAATCTAAATTAGCATCATCAAAGTCCCCCTCCTTTAATAAAGCATTTCTCTGCTGAAGAACCTTATTATAGGACATTAAATTATATAAGTACGTATTGTCTAATTGTGATAATAATCTATCAATAAACTTTCTTCTTTCATCTCCACCACCTAAGATAATATTAGAATCTAACGGAGTGATAATTACCAGAGGGATTTTACCAATGTGATCTGACAACTTATCATATTTTTTACTGTTGTACTTAAAGTGCTTGACTTTTTCTTTTAACGAAGCATCAACAACAAAATTTGTATTATCCTCATTTAAAAACTCACCTTTCAACATAAAAAACCTTTCTCCATATTTTATATTATCAGCCTCAATGACATTGTAATAACTTTTACAAAAAGACAAATAATGAATAGCATCTAATAAATTAGTCTTACCAACACCATTATTACCTAAAAAACAATTCACCTTAGGTGAAAAGTCAATTTGGAGAGATTCATGATTTTTAAAGTTAACTAATGACAAAAGTTTTAAAATCATAATTATTTATGTTAAATAATATCATAAAATAACTTAATTTTGCGGCAAAATAAATTTTTTATGAAAAAAAAGAATACTACAGACAAACATTTTGCAAATATAGAAGAAGGGCTAAGTAAAACAGAACAGTTTGTTGAAAAAAACTGGAAAATCTGGGGGTCTATCATCGCTGTATTAATCAGTATATTTATCGGATATTACTTATATCAAAATCTATATAAAACACCCAGGAATGAAACAGCAAAAAACCAATTATTTATCGGAGAACAATATTTTGAAAAGGATTCATTTAGATTAGCATTAAATGGAAAAGATAACTTTGATGGTTTTATTAGTATTTCTGAACAATATTCAAACACAAAATCTGGACAATTAGCGACATATTATTCTGGAATTTCTTATTTACGTATTGGTGAATATGAAAATGCTATCAAAATGCTAGATAAATTTAATTCTGATGACAATCTACTAATGTCAATAGCCAACACAGCAATAGGAGATGCCTTTTCAGAGCTAAATCAAGCTGAAGAAGCTATAGAATACTATGAAAAATCCATAAAAATACACTCTAACAAAATAACTACACCTATCACATTAATGAAATGTGCAATTTTACATGAATTACAAGAAGATTATAAAAAAGCTATTGATTGCTACAGGACTATTAAAGAACAATATCCAGAATCTGGATTAGCTGAAAATATAGACAAATATATAGAGAAGATTAATTTTAAATAATGAAAAATAATCAAGATATATTTAAAAATTTAGACAAAAATATTGGGAAAAAATTATCTATCGGGATCGCAAAATCGTTGTGGAATCCAGAAATAACAGATAAACTTTACAATGGATGCATTAGAACCTTAATTGAATATGGCGTCAAAAAAGAAAACATAAAAACCTTTGAAGTAGGTGGTAGCTTTGAATTGATTTATGCTGGTAGCTATATGCAAGATCAGACAATTAATTCAACAGCCTGTTTAGATGCAATTATTTTAATTGGTAGTATTATAAAAGGAGAAACACCTCATTTTGAATTCATATCTCAATCAATCATAAATGGAGCTAAAGATTTAAATATCAAAAAGGATGCACCTCCCATCATATTAAGTGTTTCAACTGATTTAAATCAAGAACAAGCTTTAGACAGGGCTGGGGGTAAATTTGGTAACAAGGGAAGTGATGGCGCACTAACAGCACTACATCTTATCAGTCAACAATATAAACTTTTTTATTCATTTTAATTGTTAAAAATATCTTTAGCTTGATTACAAGCATTTTCAAAAGCAAATAAATCTAAGTTGTGTTCTATTTTATTATCCGCTAAAAAATTTAACATTTTTTCAGTAGCAATATTCCCAATTAGCTTATCACTAGCAAAAGGACATCCTCCATAACCTCCAATTGCCACATCAAATCTATTACAACCAGCATGCCATGCTGATTCAATTTTAAAATATGTTTCTTTTGGACTTGCATGTAAATGAATCCCAACATCTAAAGAGGAAAAATCTTGCTTTACACTAGAATATATTTTTTTTATTGATTTTGTAGTAGCATTACCCATTGTATCTGCAAGTGAAACTAAACCAACACCTTGATTACGGACTTTTTCAATATAATGTAATAAAATCTCTTCATTCCATGTTTCGCCATATGGATTACCAAAAGCCATCGATAAATAAACTAATAAAGTTTTATTTTTCTTAATACATATAT
>PAMG01000002.1 GCA_002707245.1 Flavobacteriales bacterium | reverse complement strand
TGTATATTTAGCATGTTTACAACCAGGCGATAAAATTCTTGGATTTGACTTGTCTCATGGTGGGCATTTAACTCATGGTTCATTAGTTAATTTTTCTGGCAAATTATATAATCCATATTTCTATGGAGTCTCTTCAGATACAGGATTAATTGATTATGAAAACATGCGGTCAATTGCTTTAAAAGAGCGTCCAAAAATGATAATTTGTGGAGCATCCGCGTATTCAAGAGATTGGGATTATCAATTTTTTAGACAAGTTGCAGATGAAATTGGTGCACTTTTATTAGCAGATATTTCTCATCCAGCTGGTTTAATTGCTAAAGGTTTATTAAATGACCCTCTTGAGTTTTGTCATATTATTACTTCTACTACCCATAAAACATTAAGAGGCCCTAGAGGAGGTGTTATTATGATGGGAAAAGATTACGAAAATCCTTTTGGCTTGAAAAATAAGAAGCAAGAATTAAAAATGATGTCAACTATTTTAGATTCTGCAGTCTTTCCTGGTTCACAAGGAGGACCTCTTGAACATATTATTGCAGCTAAAGCAGTTGCTTTTGGCGAAGCTTTAGAAGATACTTTTTTTAATTATATTGTTCAAGTCAAAAAAAATGCCAAGTACTTAGCTGATGGATTAATGGAATTAGGTTATAATATCGTTTCAAATGGGACAGATAATCATTGTTTGCTAATAGATTTGAGGTCTAAAAATATTACAGGTAAAGATGCGGAGTTTGCCCTAGGGCAAACTCATATTACTGTTAATAAAAACATGGTTCCTTTTGATGACAAATCTCCTTTCATAACTTCAGGAATTAGGGTGGGAACAGCAGCTGTTACTACTAGAGGGTTAGTCGAAAAAGATATTGATTTTATTATTAAATATATTGATGAAGCACTTTATTTATATCAACACAATAAATCAATGACATCTTTATCTAAAGAGGTTAAGAAAATGATGAAAGAATTTCCAATTTTTAAATATTAATATTATGAAATGTGGTATAGTTGGACTGCCTAATGTTGGTAAGTCAACATTATTTAATTGTTTATCTAATGCTAAAGCACTAGCTGCTAACTATCCTTTTGCAACAATTGAGCCCAATATAGGTGTGATACCTGTTCCTGATAAAAGATTAGATCAATTATCAGAATTAATTCAGCCAAATAATACACAGCCAGCTATAGTTGAAATTGTTGACATTGCAGGGCTTGTGAAGGGAGCCAGTAAGGGCGAAGGGTTAGGGAATAAATTCTTAGCCAATATTAGAGAAACAAATGCTATTTTACATGTTTTAAGATGTTTTGAGGACTCTAATGTCACACATGTTGATGGTGTTATTAACCCAGTTAATGATAAAGAAACTGTTGAATTTGAATTGCAATTAAAGGATTTAGAAACATTAGATAAAAAGAAAGAAAGTATTAAAAGAGTAGCCGCTTCTGGTGATAAGCTGGCTTTGAAAGAATTAGAAATCATTAATTGTTATTATGAACATATTTTATCTGGTAAGTCAGCTAGAAATTTAACTATTCCAAATGATGATGTGGTATTAGAATTAAATTTGTTAACCAAAAAGCCAGTTTTATATGTTTGTAATGTGGATGAAAAATCTATTCAAGGTAATAGCTATACAGACATGGTTCAAGAGTCTATAGTTGATGAGTGTGCAGATTTATTAATTATTTCTGCTGCCATTGAATCAGAAATTAATGAATTAGACTCACTTGATGATAAAATGGATTTTTTACAAGAAATGGGATTGAAAGAACCTGGTGTCAATAAAGTGATTCAGTCAGCATATTCCTTATTGGGATTACAAACTTTTTTTACAGCTGGAGAAAAAGAAGTGAGAGCTTGGACCATTCGAAAAGGTGCGCTTGCCCCTCAAGCTGCTGGTGTTATACATACTGATTTTGAAAAAGGTTTTATTAGAGCGGAAGTAATAGCTTTTGAGGATAGAATAAAATTTAAAACAGAACAAGCTTGTAGAGAAGCGGGAAAAATATCTATTGAAGGAAAGAATTATGAAGTAGGTGATGGTGATGTTATGCATTTTAGATTTAATGTTTAAGATTAAGTCTTTTTTTTTGCACAATAGTTTTACCTCAAGAGAAATTGTTGATAAGTTTTATATTTTCTTTATATGGTTAATTTTTAATCTTTTGTAGATTTAACATCTTTATTTATCATTTTTATGGCTAAACATCAATACACAGAGGATAGTATTAAATCTTTGGACTGGAAAGAGCATATCAGAATGCGTCCAGGGATGTATATTGGGAAACTGGGTGATGGTAGTTCTCATGATGATGGTATATATGTTTTATTAAAAGAGATCCTTGATAATTGTATGGATGAGTTTGTTATGGGTTATGGGAAAACTATTGAAATCAGTATAAGAGGTTCAAAAGTTATAGTAAGAGATTATGGAAGGGGAATTCCACTGGGTAAAGTGCTTGATTGTGTTTCAAAAATAAATACTGGAGGGAAATATGACACAAAAGCTTTTAAAAAAGCTGTTGGTCTGAATGGTGTTGGTACGAAAGCAGTAAATGCTCTTTCCGAGTATTTTAAAATACAGAGTCATAGGGATAAAAACGTCAAAGTTGCTGAATTTGAGAGGGGGGTTGTTACTCTTGATAGTGAAGTGGTTGAGACATCACAGAGAAATGGAACTAAAGTGTCTTTTATTCCTGACACCAATATATTTGGAAAATATAGATTTTTAGATGATTACATTGTTAATATGGTTTGGAATTATGTGTATTTGAACCCCGGTTTATCAATTATATATAATGGCCAAAAATATTATTCCGAAAATGGTTTACATGACTTACTGCAGTCAAAAGTTGAGTCAAAATTAACATATCCAATTATACATTTAAAAGGACAAGATGTTGAAATTGCCCTCACTCATTCTAATCAGAAATATGGTGAAACTTATTTTTCATTTGTGAATGGGCAACATACTACCCAGGGAGGGACACATCAAAGTGCTTTAAGAGAAGGAATTGTTAAAACAATTAGGGAATTTTATAACAAGAACTATGAAGCATCAGACATAAGAAAGTCTATTATAGCAGCAATTAGCTTAAAAGTAATGGAGCCTGTATTTGAATCACAAACTAAGACTAAGTTAGGCTCTTCAGATATGGGAGGCGGTTTACCAACGATTAGAACGTATGTGAATGATTTTATTAAACAAAGTTTGGATAATTTTCTTCACAAGAATCAAGAATTGGCAACTTTGTTACAAAAAAAAATTCAGCAATCTGAGAGAGAAAGAAAAGAGTTGTCAGGTATTAAAAAATTAAGTAGAGAAAGAGCGAAAAAGGCTAATTTGCATAATCGTAAATTAAGAGATTGTAAAATTCATTATAATAATTTAAAACAAGAAAGAAGATTAGAAACTACAATTTTTATTACTGAGGGTGATTCAGCAAGTGGTTCGATTACTAAATCTAGAGATGTGCAAACACAGGCTGTGTTTAGTTTGAAGGGGAAGCCTTTAAATTGTTTTGGATTAACTAAGCGAATTGTATATGAAAATGAAGAATTTAATTTGTTACAGAGCGCACTTAATATTGAAGATGGTTTAGAAAATTTAAGATACAATAATATTGTAATAGCCACAGATGCCGATGTTGATGGAATGCATATTAGACTCTTGTTAATTACATTTTTCCTTCAATTTTTTCCTGATTTAATCAAGGAAAACCATTTATATATTTTACAAACTCCATTATTTAGAGTTAGAAATAAACAAGAAACAATTTATTGTTATGATTTGAAAGAAAAACAAATTGCAGAAAATAAATTGGCAGGTAAATTAGAAATTACCAGATTTAAAGGTTTAGGTGAAATTTCACCATCCGAATTTAAAGCATTTATTGGTCAGGATATTCGTTTAGATCCAATTATTTTAAAAGGTAATACGACTATAGATGATTTATTAAAATTTTATATGGGTAAAAACACTCCAGTAAGACAAGGTTTTATTATTGAAAATTTAAAAATAGAAGAAAGTTTAAGATTAGAGAATCAAAATGAAGATAGACGATAATTTANATAATNANAATGATTCTGATTCGGAATTAGTGAANTTGATTCCGGTGTCTGATATGTATAAAGATTGGTTTTTAGATTATGCCTCNTATGTTATCTTAGAAAGATCNGTCCCTTTAGTNCTTGATGGTTTAAAGCCTGTGCAAAGNAGAATATTACATTCTTTNAAAGAAATGCATGATGGAAGATATCATAAAGTNNCTAATNTGATTGGAAATACTATGAAATACCATCCNCATGGGGANGCATCTATTGGTGATGCTCTTGTNAAAATAGGACAAAAAGAATTACTTATTGATATGCAGGGGAATTGGGGTAATATNTTTACTGGNGATAGAGCTGCTGCNCCTAGATATATAGAGGCANGNTTATCNAAATTTGCTTTGGATGTAGTATTTAGTCCAAAAGTTACTAANTGGGAATATTCTTATGATGGTAGATCNAAGGAGCCTANTGCCTTGCCAATTAAATTCCCTTTACTTTTAACTCAAGGTGCAGANGGAATAGCTGTTGGTCTATCNACAAAAATATTACCACACAATTTCATTGAATTAATTGATGCTTCAATTTCTATTTTNAAAGGNAAAGGNAAAAGGNTTTTTCCAGATTTTTTAACAGGTGGTATAGCAGATNTNTCAGATTATAATGATGGAAAAAGGGGNGGNAANGTTCTTTTGAGAGCAAAAATGAATACTCTCGAAAATAATGTAATAAAAATTACAGAAATTCCATTTGCTACAACGACTACCAGTTTAATTGACTCTATTATTCGTGCAAATGATAAAGGTAAAATTCGAATTAAAAAAGTGGAAGATAATACTGCTGAAAATGTCGAAATACTTATTTATTTGCCCTCAGGTGTGTCAATAGATAAAATGATAGATGCGTTATATGCCTTTACTGACTGTCAAGTTTCAATTTCTCCTCTTTCTTGTATTATTTTAAATAATAAGCCTGTGTTTTTAGGTGTAAGTGAAATTTTAAAAATTTCTACAGATAACACCAAAAAAATATTGCAACAAGAATTAGAAATTAAATTAAAAGAGCTAGAAGAAAAATGGCAACTATTAACACTGGAACAGCTTTTTATTGAAAATAGAATTTATCGTAAAATTGAAGAACTCAAATCTTGGGATGAAGTTCTCAAAATAATTTATGATTCACTTGTGCCGTATGAAAAATCTTTAATTAGAAAGATTACTGATGAGGATGTCATTCAGTTAACAGAAATAAAGATTAAAAAGATTACTCGTTATGATATAGAAAAAGAAAAAGAAAAAGTTAACAGAGTTGAGGAGCTGATAGAGGAGACAAAAAATGATATTGAGAATTTAACACAGTATGCTATTAATTATTTTAAAAAGATAAAAAAGGAACACGGTGTCGGAAGGCACAGAAAGACCGAAATCAAAATTTTTGACAAGATAGTGGCTGCTAAGGTTGCGATTGCTAACAAGAGGCTTTATGTTAATAAAATGGATGGTTTTATTGGCACAAGTCTTAGGAAGGATGATTTTGTATGTGAATGTTCAGATATAGATGATGTAGTTGTTTTTAAATCAAATGGCTCGATGGTAGTAACTAAGGTAACTCCTAAAACATTTGTCGGTCGAAATATTATTTATGTGGCTGTATTTAAAAAGAATGACGAAAGAACTATTTATAATATGATTTATCGTGATAATATTACAAATAAATCTTATGTAAAGAGGTTCCCGGTAAAAGGGGTCACAAGAGATAAACAATATTTGTTAGTTAATTCTGAAAAAGCCTCTGTTTTATATTTTAGTGCCAATTTAAATGGTGAAGCAGAAATAGTATCAGTTATTTTAAGAGCTAAAGCAAAATTAAAGAAATTAAAATTAGAAGTAGATTTTTCAGATATTTTAATTAAAAACAGGTCAGTTCGTGGTAATCTGATTACAAATCATAGTATAAATCGGGTTGAGTTAAAAGCAGAAGGGGTATCTACTCTCTCAGGCAAAAAAATATGGTATGATAGTTCAATTAATAGAATTAATGAAGAATCTAGAGGAGATTATTTAGGTGAATTTGAGGGGGATGATAAGATTTTATCTATTTCGAGCTCAGGTTTTTATGAATTATTACCTTATGATTTATCAACACACTTTCCAGAAGATATGGTCTTAATTGAAAAGTATTCACCTGAAAAATCTATTTTGGCAATTTATTTTCATGGTCACAAAAAACAATTTTATATAAAAAGGTTTATTCCGGAATTGAAAACAAAAAAAATCTACTTTATTGATCAAAATAAGAATTCTTACTTAGAGCTTGTAACAGCTGAGCAATTCTGCAATTTAGAGTTGGAATTTATGAAACCTAGAAATAAAGTAGCTAGACCTAATTTAGTCATTAATCCGATTGATTTCATTTCAATCAAAGGTGTTTTAGCTGTGGGTAATCAATTATCTAGACACCCTGTGAAATCTATTTCTTTATTAATGTTAGAGCAGAAAAATGATGTTGAATTAAGGGGGGCTACTGAGCAGAACTCTGAAATAGATAAAAACAACAGTGATAATCAAATTAAAATGAATTTTTAATTTATATTTTTTTTGCTGTTAAAAAGTAATTATATTATAATTTTATTGATGTGATTGGTATGCAGATTTTTATAACAACAACTAGGTTTTTCAATTTTTTTATTAAAAAAATATTCACTTTTTTTTGTGTACTTTTTTTCTTGTCTCCAACTATTTCAGTTAGTCAACAGTTACCACTACATAATCAATATATTTACAATCCGTTGATAATTAACCCTGCTTTTGCTGGAGTAAGTGCTGTATCAAGCGTACAGTTAACTACTCGTAGTCAATGGATAGGGTTTTCAGAGGGGATTAATACATTGTCATTTTCTGGAAATTATGCTTTAAGTGAAAATCAAGGAGTAGGGGGGGCTTTATTTCAAGATAATACAGGTGCGATTTCGATTACTGGTTTTGAGCTAGATTATTCTTTTAAGCTGCCTTTATTTCTAGATTATAATATCTCATTTGGTTTAGGTTTGATTCCATATCAATATTTATTTAATGCTAATAATACTGATGGTAATTTTGCTGACCCAGCATTAGATGTGTCAGAAAAAAAAATCAGTTTTGATGCAAATTTTGGCATATTCCTTTATAGTGATTTTTTATATGGAGGATTATCTGTTTTAAATTTAATTGAGTCTTCTACCATACCTAGTTTAGATGGGGAGGTCCCTAATCAATTAGTAAGACATTATTATGGATTATTGGGTTATAATTATTTTAATGAAACATCTAAAATGGGACTTGAACAAACTGTTTTAATGAGACATACTGCTTATTCTAAAACACAATTTGATTTTAATGCTAAAGTAAATTTTAATGATATTTTTTGGGTTTTATGTGGTTATAGAACCAATAAAGAAATATTAGTTGGCTTTGGGATTAAGTATGGTAAATTCGGATTTATTTATAACATAGATATTAATCAGGGACAGATAGGCGAGTATTATAATTCTTCTCATGAATTTGGTCTTATTTTTTATTTAAATAACAAGATGAATGTATTTGATTGGGGTAATGATTTAAATCTAGAATATAAATAGTATTTATTTTATATATGTATTCAATCGATATCTAGGTTTCACATCTGTTGATAGTTTTGTGAATTGTTGAGATTGATATTTATAATATCCAGCTATTGCAATCATTGCACCATTATCTGTTGAATATTCTTTTTTTGGAATTAAGACTCTACAATTTTGTTGAGTTTCTAATAATTTAATTTGTGATCGAAATTTTTCATTAGCAGCAACTCCACCAGAAATAGCAATATTTTTTATGTTATATGTCTCTATAGCAATTTTCAATTTCTCCATTAATATGTGAATGATGGTATACTGAATTGAAGCACATAAGTCTTTCTTGTATTTAGATATAAAATTTTCATCTGTTTTAAGATTATTTTCGATGACTCGTCTAATATTTGTTTTTAATCCACTAAAACTGAAATTTAAACCATCAACTTTTGGAGTAGTGAATTTAAATTTTGTTTCATCACCACTTATTGCCTCTTTTTCAATTTCAGGTCCACCTGGATAATTTAATCCTAATAGTTTTGCACATTTATCAAATGTTTCTCCCGCTGAATCATCTAGAGTTTCACCTAATAATTGAATTGTTTGTACATCCTTAACAAGCACAAGTTGTGTATGTCCTCCTGATACAGTTAAACAGATAAAAGGAAAATTTGGATGATGGTCTATGAAATTTGCTAAAACATGAGCTTCCATGTGATTAATTTCAATTAATGGTTTAGAAAGGGCTATAGATAAGCTTTTTGCAAAAGATGCACCTACAAGTAATGAACCCATTAATCCAGGTCCTCTTGTGAAAGCAATTCCATCAATTTCATTTATTTTTACTTGTGCTTCCTTTAATGCTAAAGCTAGTGTGGGAATTATATTTTTTTGATGTTCTCTTGATGCTAATTCTGGAACAACACCACCATATTTTTTGTGAACTTTTTGATCAGCGACTATATTTGATAGTATGTCATTATTTTTTGAGACAGCAATAGATGTGTCGTCACATGATGATTCTATGCCGAGAATAATGATATTTTTATTAAATTTATTACACATAACACTATTATCATTGAATATAAACCTACGAAAAATATTATTTGGATTTTTAATTTGCATTCTAATTATATTTTTATTTTTAAGTAATTCGTATTTTCAGAAAAAGATTATTTCTAATTATTTTTTGAATAATACTGTCTCTGAAGAAGCATATATAGCTATCAATGATTTTGACTATAATATGTTTAGTAGTCTTCTTAAGACAGATTTATCTATTATTAAAAATGATAGTGGTAAAAATGATACTCTATTGTTTTTACCAAAAATCAATCTAAATGTGAGTTTTTTGTCTTTATTGTTATCTAATGATTTATCTTTTGAAAAGATTACTATAGATAACGCAAAATTAAATTTGAATAAGTATTCTCAAAATGACAAAAAATATATAGGAGAAATTGTTTCGACATTGTCTAATGTGAATAAAAAAATATCATTTTCTACTGTAGAATTTGTAAATATTAATTTAGTTGATGAAAATCAAGTTGTTATAACAGATTTAAATCTTAGAATTAGTGATTTAATTATCGATACTGATTTTTTTAAGATAGAAAGTTTTTCCGCTCATGTAGACACTTCCTACTTACAAGGTAGTTGCACTGTGTTTAATGACAATCTAATTGTAGATATAAAAGATTCCAAAATTTATTCTGACAGTGATCTTTTTAACATTTTTTCTTTGGAAAAAAGAAATTATCAAAACATGAATTTTTCAGGTAATTTATTAGCTAATATAGATTCAGTTAATTTTGAAACGAAAATAAATTATGGAAATAGTTACTTTGACTTGAATATTATAGGTCAAAATAATAATACGTTTATTCAAATACATGAATCTAATTTAAAGTTTCAAGATTTTGAATCTATTATTTCATCAAATAATGATTTTTTTCTAGATAGCTTAAGCTTGGTTGGTGATTTGAATTTAATTCAATCAGACTCATTAACACAATTAGCTATTGGCTTTTTTGATACAGATTATGGTCGTATTGATTGTAGATTTCATACAGATTCTGCACAAAAATCAAATTTTGTATTTGAATTGTTAGATTTTAATCTTGGTTCTTTACTTCAAAATAATTTATATGGACGAATGAATTCTAAATTAGAATTTAATTATGAAAGTCTTAGATTTATTGGTTTTGAGTTAGATGTGTCTAATTTGATGTTTAATAATTATAATTATCAAAATATAATTGTTAGCGCAGAAAAAGCTCATGATTCGTTTATAGTTGATTTATCTATTAATGATCGGAATTTAAAGTCTAATTCAGAGATTTTATTGAAGGCGAAAGATTTATATAGTGTCGATACATATTTAGTCAGTGCTAAAGGGTATATTCAGAATGTCAACTTACATGAATTACATTATGTAATTAATGATTCATTGGACTTTATTTCTGGTAATTTTATTACTAATGAATTTGATTTATCTTTTTTTAACAGAAATCCTTTTTTGAATAAAAAAGCAATTAATCCTATAATTAAAATTAACAATATCCATTATGGGAAGAATCACACTGTATTTAATGCTGATTTTTTAAATCTTGAAATAACTAAGAATGTTATTGATTTAGAGTCTTCTTTTGGTTCAATGTATGCAAAACTTGAGGGTACAGATAATAATTCTATTATTCATTCATTTATAGATATGTTGAAGTTAGAAGGTGTAGGTAGTTTTTCAAACTTTTATCTTGAGGCTGATTTAATAAAAGCTTCTTTCTTTTCAGATTTATTTTCTTCGAACATTAAGTTAGATGATGCTTTGTATTTGAAATTTGATTACGAAAATGATCAGGTTATAGATTTCCAGTTTTCAACTCCCACTCTTCATATTTCTAATTTTGACTTAATGGATGTTAATATTACAACTCAACAAGATAGTCTCATAAAATATAATGTGTTGATTTCAGAAGTTTTTGCTTCTAATAAAAGCGTATTAGACGATATTTCTTTAGCTATGCTCATTAATCAAGATAATAAAGGATACTATACACTAAGTTATGCGTTTAATAAGACACAATTAAAACAAAGTGTGATTAAAGGAAACGTGGATATATTCAATGATGCTTTCTTCTTTAGTTTTTCTGATAGTTCGTTTATTCATTTTTCTAACCAGGATTGGAGTGTCAATCCTGATGCAAGATTGATTGTGCAATCAAACAATGTATTAATAAAGAATTTTTCATTGTATTTTAATAATGAAATAGTAGGTTTAGAAGGACAGTTGACAAATCCCAGGAATTTAACTTTTTCTTTTAGTGATTTCGATCTGAATCATTTTAATTCTTTTATCTCTAATAAGACTATTGATTTAGATGGTGTTCTAAATGGGAGTATTCTATTTAATCAAGATTTATTTCCTATGCTAGCAGGAAATTTTGAAATAAATGATTTTACTTGTAATAATATATTATTGGGCCAACTTAAATTGAGTAATTCATCTAATGCATTGAATGATTCAGTGTATATTAATGGAGTTGTTGAAGCAGAGAGCCAGATAATGCGCTTTTTAGCCAAATATCCATTAGACAATACTAAAACAATCACAACTGATATAGAGATGAGTGCATTCCCTATGGCAGTTCTAGATCCTTTTATTAATCCTATTTCAAATTTAAAAGGTCAGGGTACAGGAAATTTACATATTTCTGGTCCGATAGAGAACTATTATATTTTTGGTCAAGCTTATATTGATAATGTTGAATTTTCAATTCCTTATTTGAATACTGATTATTCTAATAATAATATGCCTTTAGTTATAGATTTTAAATATGACTCTCTATTTATAGAAGATTTTATATTTTCGGATGTTATGTATAACACCAAAGCAACATTTAATGGGGCTTTGTCTCATAAATCTTTAAAAGACATGTCATATAAGTTAACTATTGAATCAGATAGTTTATTTGCATTGAATACAAATAATTATGACAATGAACATTATTATGGTGATGTTTTTTTGAAAGGGGATATGTTGATTGATGGTAATCCAACTAATATTACATTAAATATTAATGGTGAAACTCAAAGTGGTTCAAAGTTAATGATACCACTTTCTAAATCGAAAGAAATTCGAGAAAATCAATTTATTCAATTCTCGGGTATTAATAATGTGCCATCATCTAAAGATATATTAAACAAAAAGTCAAATTTCACCATGAATTTTAATTTAGATATTAATAATAATTCCGAAATTCAACTGATTTTTGATGAAGAAATTGGAGATTTAATTAAGGGTTATGGTGAAGGGGAGTTGATTTTAAAAATTACAAAAACAGGAGAATTTGAAGTTTTTGGTGATTTCTTTATAGAAGAAGGAAATTATCTTTTTACTCTGCAAGATGTAATTACTAAAAGTTTTGATATAGAAAATGGCGGAATTATTAAATTTAATGGTAATCCTTATAATGCATTAATAGATCTAAATTTATTATATAATGTGCAGGCTTCTTTAAATCCTTTAAATCCGGATTACGATAGAAAAGTGAAATCACCAGTTGTATGTAGAATGGAAATGTCAGAAGACTTATTGTCTCCTGATATCAATTTTTTTATTGACATTTCTAATTCAGACCAAATTGCTGAAACATCTTTAGAAACGATTACCAATACAGACCAAAAACTATTAGAACAGTTTTTATATTTATTAATTGCTAATAGTTTTTTAGTTGAAAATGACCCAAGTATTGATTATTTAGGAAATACTCTAGCAACTACCGGCACAGAGCTATTATCACATCAGTTATCTAATTGGTTGTCTCAAACGACAGATGCATTTGATTTAGGTTTTAAATGGGTTCCAGGTACAGGTGATTCTTTAAGTTATCAACAGGTTGAGTTAGCCGTAAGTAAGAAATTTTTAGATGATAGAGTTATCGTGAATGGNAATGTGGGNACTCCNCCAGATCAATCTGAGGCTAACATTGTNGGTGATGTAGATATTGAATATGATTTNTTTAAGGATGGTCGATTAAAACTTAGGGTTTTTAACAGAGCTAAAGATTATGATCCTTTAGCATCAGAGTCATTAGGATATGAACAAGGATTCGGAATTTTTTTTAAAAAACAATTTAATAGTATCGGTGATTTATTTAGGAGAAAAAAGAAAGACAAAAAATAGACAGAATAGTTACTTAGATGTTATGATTCATTTTTTCTCTTTTTGTTTCTAAATATTTTTTATTATAATCATTTATCTCTGCAAGGATAGGTATGTTTTCTACAATTTCAATTCCATATGAGATAAGACCGGTTCTTTTAGTTGGGTTATTAGTTAATAACTTTAGTTTAGAGGCTCCTAAGTCTCTGAGAATTTGCGCTCCAACTCCGTAATCTCTTTGATCCATTTTAAAACCTAGTTTTGTATTTGCTTCTACTGTATCTAGACCTTGTGCTTGTAAATGATAAGCTTTTAGTTTATTCAATAGGCCAATGCCTCTACCTTCTTGATTCATGTATAAAACAATGCCTTTCCCTTCTTTCTCTATTTGTTGCAATGCTAATGTTAGTTGATCTCCACAATCACATTTCAATGAGCCTAATATATCTCCTGTAAAGCAAGAAGAATGCACTCTAGTGAGAACAGGTTCATCTTGCTTCCATTCACCTTTTACTATAGCTAAATGTTCCTCATTGGTATTGGTTTGTTTATATGCAATTAATTTAAATTTTCCATATTTCGTTGGTAAATCAATTTCAACCTCCTTATTTATTAAAGATTCGGTTTTTAATCTATATGCAATTAAATCTTCTATGGAAATAATTTTCAATTTATATTTCTTTGCTATTTTAAATAAATCAGGAAGTTTAGCCATACTTCCATCTTTATTCATAACCTCCACAATAAGTCCACATGGCTTTAGATTAGCTAATCTAGCTAAGTCAATAGCTGCTTCTGTATGTCCTGCTCGTCTTAAAACACCCCCATTCATTGCTTTTAATGGAAATATATGCCCAGGTCTTGCTAATTCGTCAGTTTTTGTTTTTGGATTGACTAATGCTTTGACAGTTTTACATCTATCATGTGCAGATATTCCCGTAGTACAGCCATCGCCTATTTTATCTACTGATACTGTAAATTGTGTTTTCATTGGGTCAGTATTCTTTCCAACCATTAAATCTAAATTTAATTCCTCACATCTTTCTTCAATTAGTGGTGTACAGATTAATCCTCTACCATTTGTTGCCATAAAATTGATCATTTCGGGTGTTACTTTTTCTGCTGCTGCGACAAAATCTCCTTCATTTTCTCTGTTTTCATCATCAACTACAATAACTAAATTCCCCTTTTTTATTTCTAATATAGCTTCTGTTATAGTATTTAATTTTGCTTTCATATAATGAAATTATAATTTAATTAAAAAGTTTACTCAATTTACTGTTAATTTTTTTCCAGTCATATTTTTCTTCAACAAATTTTCTGCCAGAAAATTTCAACTTCTCCGCTCGATTTTTATTTTTTAAAATTTCAATAGATGCATTCGCAAATTCATCAGCATTATTTGCTATTGAAATTTCAGATTTATCTGCAAGTAAAGCTTTATTTGCTAAATCAGTNGTTANACAGGGTATNCCCATTGACATNGCTTCTANTAATTTATTTTGNAGNCCNGTTCCAATAAACATGGGCGCAATAAATATATGTCCTGCTTCATAAATGTCACGTATATCATCAACCCAACCCGATATGAATATGTTTTTTGTTTCCAGTTTTTTTACTCTGTTATTTGGGTTTGTCCCTCCAATTAAAACGCTACATTTTTTGTATTTTTTTTCTATAATAGGAAGTATTTTTTCACATAAATATACAGCAGCTGTTACATTTGGTGGATAGCTCATATTTCCAACAAAAACTAAATCATATTTTTTTTTATTTCTATTTCTAGCTTGAAAATATCCTGTGTCTACACCATTAGGTATGATTGTAATTTTTGAATTATCTTGATGATGAATAAATTGTCTGTCATTTTCTGTAATGATAGTATGTTTTTTAAATTTATTAAACATCAAACTTTCATACTTTCGTGTAATAATGTATTCTCTTTTTATGAATGGTTGTAATATAATTGGAAATTGATTAATACGTCTCTCAATACCCTTTGATAAAGCATCCATGTAGTCTATGATGCTATTATGATTATGTATATATTTTGCTGTTCGAATTAATTGACTATAACACCAGTCAGGCCGTATTTTTTCGATGAGAGAGTTAATTTTTTTATTCGCATAATGTGAATAAAAATATCCCACCTGTAGAGGTTCTCCTTTGAATAACGATTTTAATATATTGATAAATCTTGTAAATAGGGGTAGGGGAATTATATGTACTTCTTTACAGTATTTATTTAATTCATTTAAATTTTTTGTTGATATTTTTTTTTCAGCATTTAATGAGACAAGAAATACATCATGATCCTTAGAAAGATGTTTTATTTGATGATAAATTCTTAATTTATCTCCTTTGTCTAAAGGGAAAGGAAATCGAGAAGTAATGGTCAAAATTTTTTTTCTTATCATTTAATCTATAATATTATTTAATTGGTTAATTACAAATTTTTTAGAAAAATACTTTTTAATCAATAATTGGCCATTTTTTCCTATTTTTTTTGCTAATTTTTTATTTTCAATTAGTAAAGATATTGCATTGAAAAACTCAGTTGTAGTATTTGCAATAATTATATTCTCTAAATGTGAATAAGGAATCCCTTCTGCTCCTTTACTAGTGCTAATAACAGGCATGCCAAATGACATTCCTTCTAGAATTTTTATTCTTATCCCACTACCGGAAAACAATGGAACAAACATAATTTCTTTATTAAGAATATAGTTTTTTGCATTGTCTATTTTTCCTTCTATAACAGTATTTTCATCATTATAGTTAAAGTATTTTTCAGGCATTCCTTTTCCAGCTATATGTGTTTTTATTGTGGGGCTAATTTTCTTTATTCTTGGTAACACTTCATTGATAAACCAGTTTATCCCTTCTATATTTGGCATCCAGTTCATTGCACCTAAATGGACAATGGTATTTTTTATTTTTTCACTAGGTGTATAATCTGTATTAAAAGTAACAGGAATATTATAAGTTTTTTCAGGAAAAATAGAGCTGAAATATTTTTGATCAAGAGTAGATAGCGTGAAGATATAATCTATGTGTTTTGGCATCGTTGTTTCCATTGATTTTATTTGACTTGACATGAATAAAAAAAATATTTTTTTCATCACACTATTTTTAGCTAAGTCTTGCCATATTCTATGTTCAACATTATGAGCTCTTAAAATTAACTTTGATACATTTGAAATCTTAAGTTTCTGCAAATACACTGTAGTAAATATACTTTCAAAAATTATATATTTATATTTCTTTTGGTCAATTAAACTTTGAATAAAAAATCTAATTTCTTCACTATAAAATCGCGAAGCTTGATATGATGTATTGGTGAATAAAGATTTACTGAATTCTACTATATTAAAATTCATCCTTTTCATAAATACAATTTGTGTAATTTTTTTATTGATTTTTGTTTCAATAGGTTTTTTTAATTGTTTCCTGCTCTTGTTTATGGCTACAATGTCTAATTGATAGTTTTTTGATATTAAATTTTCACATAGACTTTTAATAGCAATAGCTCCACCGTCAGAGGATGGGAAAGCGGCTTTGTTTGAAATAATTAATATATGTTTCACTTCTTCTGTATTAAGTAGCTATTGTTTGCAATAATGATTAATCCAACACCTATTATTAGCATGATATATGTGGACCCCCACATACCAATTATAGGGTCAAGTATATTTTTTTTTACCATTTTTTCTCCAGTGATTGACATAACATGATATAACAAAAATAATATTATAGAAAAAATTACTGGCAACCCAAATCCTCCTTTTTTTATAATTGCTCCAATTGGACCACCAATAATTAGCATAATTATACATGCAATAGCTAATGTGAATTTACGATGTAATTCCACTTGGAATTTGTTGATTTTTTTAGTAATTGTTTTTTTATTGTTTTTATAGCTTGAAAATTCCGTTATTTTTTGATGGATGTTTTTATGGTTTTTCCCTGTGTGTGCATGCATAAAATCAGCTGTAATATTATTTTGAAATTTCATTTTTTGATTTTGCAAGGAATCAATCCCATATGTTAACTGAGATATGTTCATGGTTTTTGCTCTATTGGTAAATCTATCTGAGTTAGTTCTTTCCATTTGAAATGAAGATAAATCAAGACTTAAATTATAATTTTTAAATTTTGTGTGAAGTATGTATTCGTCATTATCTTGGTTGATTTCATTATAACTTTCTCCATTCTCTAAATGAATTAAAAGATATTTATTGTTTTGTGTAATTAGCATTTCTGCTTGTTTTGCAATAAATATTTTTTTAATTCCCTTTTTGTTAGTGTAATCATATATAATTACATCTTTCATGACTCCATTGTTTTCTTTTTTTTGAACTCTTATGCTATATCCTTCAATTTCAGAAAAAAAGACTTTTTCTTTTATATTAATATTTAGTTTTTTTTGCATGATGTCATACATTAAATTTGTTGCTTTTAAATTTGAGTATGGTATTGCATAATTAGAGATTAAGAAAGATGAAGTGCCTATTAATAATGAGAATACAAATAGAGGTGTTAATAAATAGATAAATGGCTGCCCTAAGGCATTCATTGCTGTTATTTCAGACCTTTCAGCCATCCCGCCCATTAACATCATTGATGCTAATAAAACAGCTAGTGGAAGAGCTAGTGGTATTAAGGTAATAGTAGAATACCATAATAATTCCATTATAATACCTATATCTAATCCTTTGCCAATTAAATCATCTATGTATTTCCAAAGAAATTGCATTAAAAGAATTAATATAACTACTGAAAAAGTTAATAGAAATGGACGAATAAATGATAAAAAAATAAATTTTTTAAAAATTTTCACACTGAATTANGTGTTATTAATTATGAACCCAATTTNTTCATTAAGTCATGNATTTGACTTGTCCATAANTCTTTTGATTCTTNNATNTCATCNTCTTCAGCAAAATCTATNACTTTNAGTANAACATCATTNGTAATNTCATCAACTTCAATTCGNAATTCNAAAAAAGTATTTTTNGGCCAATCGAGCCATCNAAATTTAACAGAATANTTATTAGACATTGTAATTAATTCTGCATCTTGNTCAGAGTTATCCCAGATGAACGTGTAAATATTTCGATTACAATTCACATCATCTGCAAACCATTCGGATAAACCACTAGGTGTACTTAAACAATTAAATAGAATACTTACAGAAGATCTAATTGAAAATTCTAATTCGTATTTTATGTGTTGTGTTCCTTCCATCTGCTAAATAATTATTTTCTCCAATATACATTTATTTTATTATAATTTTATTTCTTAATCTTGTAAATTATTATATCATATATTTTATTCTTATGAATCGATTTTGTTGGACACTTATTTTTTTATGTTTTTTTTATATCTCTCTTTCTCAAGAGAATTATAATTTAAAAATAAATATTAACGATTCTCAATCGGTTATATTAGATAGTTTTTCTACTTTGGATTCTTCATCTTTAAGGATAAATCAAGATACAATTTTAAATGTATCGTGTGTGAAAAATAATTTATTTTACATTGAACATAATTCTAAAAAATATTATTTGTTTTTAACAAAAGACACAAAATTAGATGTAATAGTTAATTTAAATGATGTTGTTTTTCAGGGAGAGCACACTTCTTTCATCTACTTTTTAAATGATTATTTTAACTTCCATCAAGTTAGTTTTAAACCTATCCTCGATTCATTTTCTTTATATCAAACTATTGATGAGTTTGAAATTCTGTTATATGATTTTATTAATAATGAGTTATTTTATTTTTTTCAAAATCACATTAGATTTCAAGATTTGACTGATCAGTCAAAAGCCTATTTCCAAACATTAATTAAATATGAATATTTAAACTCGTTAAGTACATTTTTATTCGAAAAATCCATACTAGACTCGAAAGGGTTTATCTCTTCACTAAATGATGTAAATATAGATTTATTAGAGTTTGCAACATTTGAAAAAAGCTTTAATGATACATCATATCATGACATGGCAATTTTTCAAAACTATATCTTTAATACATTATTCCTTACTTTGGCTTCAAAATATAATAAAAAATTACAGGATTTTGATGATTTTCAGATGTTTAGTATTCACTTTTTTAATTATATGATAAATCATATTCCATCTCATTTTTTTACTTATTGTGTTCAGAAATATGTTGAGAAATTTGCTGTTTTTCTTCAAAAGAATACTATCAATCATCTCCTTCTTTTAATGAAGGAACAAAAATTTGACAAGAATGATATTATCAACATTAATAATATACTTGATTCTAATTACATCCCTAATCAAGAAACCATAGTTGTAGATGATGTGGGCATACAAAATGATTTTTACATAGAAGATGTAGATGGTAAACAAGTTTCTTTAAATATGTTTAAAGGTAAAGTGTTATATATAGATATTTGGGCTAGTTGGTGTGGACCTTGCAGAAAACAATTTCCATATTCTAAGGATTTGAAAAGTAGATTTTCTAAAAAACAATTAAAAAAACTAAAGTTTATATATATCTCTATTGATAATGATTATTCAAAATGGCGAGAAAGTATGTTGAAGTTAAATCTTAAAGGAAATCATTTTATTTCACCAGCCAGTCAATCTAATAGTGCTGGGACATATTTTGGTGTCTCTAGTATACCCAGGTATATTATTATTGATAAGACAGGTGAGATAATTGAAAACAATGCTAAGCGACCGAGTGATAATGGTATTTTTTTTGACTTAGTAAAACTTCTTAATTAGTCTTTTAATAGTAGCGAGGGGGAGATTTGAACTCCCGACCTCAGGGTTATGAATCCTGCGCTCTAACCAACTGAGCTACCTCGCCTAATCTAATTTAGGTGAACAAAGATAATTATTTTTTATATTTAGTTTCGAATATGTATTTTTTTCATCATTTTATTTTAATATTTTGTTTGGTTTTTTTAGCATGCTCCACAAAAAAATCAAATAGTGATGTAAATATATTTAGATATAATGAATCATCTTCTATTACATCATTAGATCCTGTTTTTTCAAATAACCAAGCTAATATATGGGCGACTAATCAGTTATTTAATACATTATTAGAGCTTGATAGTAATTTGTCTATTCAGCCTTCAATTGCAAAAGATTGGCATGTTTTGAATAATGGGCTTACATATCGTTTTATATTGAGAGATGATGTTTACTATCATAATTCTCCATGTTTTGGGCAAGATTCCACGAGATTAGTAATTGCATCAGATTTTTTATATACTATTTCTAGGTTGGGGGATGAAAATATATTATCTCCAGGGACTTGGGTTTTAGATTATTTAGACACAGATAATATTTATGCTATTAATGATACGATACTTGAAATTAATCTCACACAACCATTTCCTGGTTTATTAGGTCTTTTGACAATGAATTATTTTTCTTTTGTTCCCAAGGAAGCTGTTGATTTTTTCGGTAAAAATTTTTCTAAAAACCCAGTTGGAACAGGACCGTTTTATTTTAAATATTGGAAACAAAACGAAAAACTAATTTTTTTAAAAAATAAAAGATATTTTGAGTTTGAGTCAAATGTTAGATTACCTTATTTAGATGGTGTGTCAATTTCATTTATTACTCAGAAAGAATCAGTTTTTATGAATTTCTTGTTGGGTAATTTTGATTTTGTTTCAGGGTTAGATAATAGTTTTAGAGATGAGTTTTTAAATTCAGAAGGACAATTATTACATAAATATGTTGATGAATTTGAACTTATGACAACTCCTTATTTAAACACAGAGTATCTTGGTTTTAATTTGACTAAATCAAGAGTCGATAATAGTCCATTGAATTCAAAGGACTTTAGAAAAGCCTTGAATTATAGTTTTGATAGGGATGTTATGACACAATATCTAAGAAATGGTCTTGTTACTCCAGCAAATAAAGGTTTTGTTCCAGATGTGCTAATGCCAAATTCTAATGTAAAAGGTTTTTTTTATAGCCCGGATTCTGTTAATAAATTTTTAAGTAAAGTGCCTAACAGGCATGAGAGGATTATATTAAATACAACACAGGATTATTTAGATATTTGTGAGTATATTCAATTTAGTGCTTCTAAATTTGGAATTAATATTGATATTGAAATTTCTTCTCCCGCTATACATAGGGAATTGTTTTCTTCCAGTCAGTCTGCATTTTTTAGAGCATCCTGGATAGGCGATTATCCAGATCCTGAAAATTTCCTTGCTTTATTTTTCTCAAAAAACAAGAGTCCATTTGGTCCTAATTATACTCATTTTCATAATGCAATTTATGATAGTTTATATTTGGAGTCTTTTCATGTTATAGATAATCCAGCAAGACTGTTGTTGTTTAGTCAAATGGAATCCATTTTAATTGAGGAGTCAGTGATTATGCCATTATATTATGATTATGTAGTTAGGCTGGTTTCTAAAAAAATAAAAGGAATGTCTATTAGTAGTATGAATTCTTTGTCTTTGAAAAGAGTGAGAAAATTATGATATAATTTATTTATGTTTAAATAGTTCATTTTTTTCCTCAGCCGATAGACTATCATATCCGGATCTGCTAATTTTTTCTAGTATAGTATTGATTTTTGCTTCTTCTTTATTTTTTCGAGCATTATATTCATAATCGCTTTCGCTTCTTTTTTTTCTTTTTATTTTATTGTTTTTTGATATGCTCAACATTAATTGTTCTATTAGGTAGCCGGTATTTATATTTTTTTTTTGAAAATAGATGTATGTATACCCATATAAAGCACCTCCTAAGTGAGCTATGTGTCCACCAGCATTTCCATTTGGTATACTTAAGATATCTATTATGATTGCAGTAATTGCTATGTACTTTAGCTTAATACTTATGTTAAAAAATCTAATTGGGTAATCTGGAACATGTGCTGCAGAAGCAATTAAGATTGCCAACACTGAAGCTGAAGCACCCATTGCGATAGATTCAGATTTAATTACTTCAAATACTGGGAATATATTAAAAGCAATAATATATACAATTGCACCAATAATTCCACCCATTAAATAAGTGGAAACTAGTTTTTGTGTAGATAGGTAGTTGATAAATATTTTACCACCAAAATATAACCAAAATAGATTTACTATTATGTGAAATAAATCTTCATGAACAAACATATATGTAATTAATGTCCAAGGTTGTGTAATTAACGTGTTGATGTTGGAGGAGACACAAAGAAAAGATATATCAATTTCATTTTGAAAAAGATAAATAAATACTTTTAAAATATTAATAAAAACAAATACTGCTACATTTACGTAGATAAGATTTGTTAAAGCATTTTTTTCTTTTATAATGTTAAACATATTTATGATGACTTTCGTTTTCTTTGCCAATATTTTATAATTAAAAAGCCAAAAAACATCCCGCCAAGATGTGCAAAATGTGCTATATTTCCAGTACTAGTAAACCCATAATATAACTCCATTAATCCATATATTATAACAAAATATTTTGCTTTTATTGGCACGGGTAAGAAGATTAACATTAGTTGAGCATTAGGAAACATCATTCCAAAGCCTAATAAGAGTCCAAATAAAGCTCCTGAAGCACCTACTAGAGGTATTGGTCCTGGAAATAAGATGAAATGTAAAATGCCGGCGCCTATTCCAGTTAAAAGATAAAATTTCAAAAACCTTTTAGAACCCCATAAGTTTTCTAATTGAGTTCCAAACATCCAAACTCCCCACATATTAAAAAATATATGAAAAAAATCGCCATGCATGAACATATATGTTNTTGGTTGCCATATTCTGAAACTACTTGAATTCCAATGATGCATGGCTAGTGATGGAAAATAGTAATAAGAGGATAATNCAATTGCTCCTAAAAAGAAAAGTCCATTTAGAATAAGTAAATTTTTAACTACTGGAGGTAATAGAGTAAATTTTTGAGGTTGAAAATATGNCATGTTAATTGAAAATTTTATTAGTTTCGATATTTATCACACAGGGGTTACCATTAATGCCAATAAATGGTGTTTTACATTTTAAAAGTTCTAAAATCAAAGATTTTAAATGATTTTTTTCGGAACTATTAAAGTTCTCTTGCCTAATTGATGTGTTATATGCAATTTTTTTGGACAATTGGTTTATTAATTTTTCACCAATATTAGTATTTTTTAGCTTTAATTCTTCTATAAAAGATTCTATAACTTGCTGTGTATTAGAGTTTTTCATGTCAGATGGGACCGAGTTAAAGATTATTTTACCACCTTTTATTTCTTGTATTTTGTATCCTAATGATTCAATTAAGTCTGTATTTTCTTTAAGAATTTCTACATCTAATTTATTAAGACTAACCTCAGTAGGTTCTATGGTTAATTGTATTAATTGTTTAGAATTCATTAAGGAAGCTTTTGTTTTTTCATATTTTATTCTTTCAATTGCCCTTTTTTTGTCAATTATATTAATAGATTTTTCATTTTCCATAATAAAAACAGCATATCTATTATCAATATTCATTATTTCTCTTACCAAAAATGAATCATCTTCTTCAAATAGCTTATGAAGATTATCGGTATTTTCTTTTTTTCGGTCATTTTTTTTATTAAATGGATTGAAATTTGTATTGATTTTTAATGCAGGTTCTTGAGGTAAACTATTTTGTATGTTTACAGGTATCTCAAAACTTTTTTCTATTGAAAAATCAAGACTTGGCACAATATTATTCATTCCGATTGATTTTTTAGCAGCAGCTTGTATGATTTGATAAATTGCTTTTTCATCCTCAAACTTAACTTCTGTTTTATTTGGGTGAACATTAACATCTACTGATTGAGTTGAAATATCTAGGAAAATAAAATAAGATGGGTGATGATCTTTTGTGATAATATTTTCCATTGCATTTTTTATAGCATGATTTAAATATGCAGATTTGATAAATCTATTATTTACATATAAAAATTGTTCACCTCTCGTTTTTTTTGCATCTAATGGATTCCCAATAAATCCGTTAACACTTACAATACTAGTTTCTTCTTCTATTGGTAAAATTTTTTTGTTATACCGATTTCCAAATATTTGAATAATTCTTTTTTTTAGATTAGTTCCGGCAATATTATACAAGCTTTTACTGTTATGAATTAATTTGAAGCTAATATTATAGTTTGCGATTGCTATTTGTGTAAAAACTTCTAATATATGTTTCATTTCAATCTGGTCTGATTTNAGAAAGTTTTTCCGTGCAGGAATATTAAAAAACAAATTTTTCACAGATAAAGATGTGCCTGTTTTTGTCGCAACTGTACTCACTTTTTTAATTTTCGAATTATCAACATGAATAATTGTTCCAGATGTTTCATTATTTGTTTTTGTCTTTAATTCTACTTCTGAAACTGAAGCAATTGAAGCTAAAGCCTCACCCCTAAATCCCATAGTAGATATTTGAAGAATATCTTCAGTTTTTGTTATTTTAGAAGTGCTATGTTTTTTAAAACATATTTTTGCATCTTCTTTATTCATTCCCTGACCATCATCTATTACTTGTATAAATGTTTTGCCAGCATTTTTTATAATAATTTGAATATTTTTACTTTTTGCATCAATAGAGTTCTCTAGTAATTCTTTCACTACTGATGCTGGACGTTGAATAACTTCTCCAGCTGCAATTTGATTAATTACATTACTAGATAATATGTTGATTTTTTTCTTCAAATTTGATAGTTTATTATAAAATATACTAGTAAAAATAATACTATTAATATGATAATAAGAAAAAAGTTAGAATTATACTTTTCTTTTTTTTTTAATTTGATTATATAGTTTTTTTTCTCTCTTGGTGCATAATTAAATCTTTTATTTTTCCTCATTTCTGTCTAATTTTTTAATATAAATACTGAAATAAGCAAATAATAATGTCATGATAGGAGATAGGATGTTAAAAAAACAAAATGGCAAGTATGTTATTGGTTGAATTGCTAACATTTCAGCATGATATGCTGCGCACGAATTCCAAGGGACAAGTACCGAAGTAACAGTGCCACTATCTTCAATAGTTCTACTTAGATTAGTTGGGTCTAAATTATGTTCTTCATATACTTCCTTAAACATTCTTCCAGGTATAACTATTGCTAAATATTGATCACAAGTACTAATATTAAAAAAGATACAAGATCCAGCTGTAGATTGAATAATAGTTACATTAGATGATGTTTTAGATATTAATAAGCTGGTAATCCTTTTTAGGAATCCTCCCGCATGCATAACTCCACCAAATGTCATAGCACTTAAAACAAGTAGAATAATCCATGACATTCCCAACACTCCATTTTTTGATAATAATTCATTTAGGTCATTATTTTCTGTAATAATATTTGTGCCTGAAAAAATTGTATGAGTGATAGTTCCTATAGTATTATTGTTTGTAGCTTCATTAATTGAATCAATTAATTCTTTTTGGAAAACACAAGCAAATAGGACTCCAGTCAGAAGACCTATTGAAAGTGTTGTAACTGCAGGTACTCTTGCATAAATTAGTATTACTATAATAAGTGGTAATAAAAACAACTCAACTCCAATATAAAAATGGGTATTTATTGATGTTAAAAACCCATTGACTTTATCCAATATAATTGTTTCAGCTGGCGAGGCTATGCCAATACAGAAAAAGATGATTAATGTAATTGTGATTGTAGGAATAGTTGTGTATGTCATATATTTTATATGATTAATGAGGTCACTGCCTGAAACAGATGGTGCAAGATTAGTTGTTTCAGATAATGGAGACATTTTGTCTCCAAAATATGATCCAGAAATAATTGCTCCAGCTACCATCCCCGTGTTTATAGATAATAATTCACCTATTCCAACTAAAGCAATTCCAATAGTTGCTGCTGTTGTCCAAGAACTTCCTGTTGAAAGTGATACTATTGCACATATAATACATGTAGTTAAAAGAAAAAAACGAGGACTAATAAGTTCTGTTCCATAATATATCATAGCTGGAACTATCCCTGACAGGATCCATGTTGATGTAAGTCCACCAATGATTAACAAGATTGTAATTGCATTTATTGATGATTTGATACTATCATATATGCCTTTTTTTAGTTTTTTAAGAGTAGTTTTCTTGAAAAATGCTATGCATGATGCAAATAATGATGCAATTAATAGAGCAATTTGATTTGGTCCATTCATTGTATTCTCAAAGAAAAATATATTACAACATAATAATATAATCAACAATAGAATAGGGGAGAATGTTATTAATATATTTTCTTCTTTTTTCATTGTGTTAAATCAAGTAGTTTCTCATAAACTTTGACTGTAGGAAGGCCCATAATATTATAATATGACCCCGATATTTTTTTTATTCCAATTAAACCAATCCATTCTTGAATACCATAACTTCCAGCTTTATCAAATGGTTTATATTGTTCAACATAAAACTCAATTTCATTTTTGCTTAATTTTTTAAAATACACTATGCTTCTTTCATAAAATGAAATTGTTGTTTTTGTTGTTTTAATAGTTACTCCAGTAACAACAAAATGTCTTTTGTTGGATATGTATTTTAACATTTTGATTGCTTCTTTTTTTGATTTTGGTTTGCCTAAAACTTGGTTTTTATTATATAC
>PAMG01000001.1 GCA_002707245.1 Flavobacteriales bacterium | reverse complement strand
TTAAAAAAACACTATTTTTTTCATTTGAATATATATTTTTTATGTACACTGCCATCAATATATATATCTATAGACAAATGTGAATCCTGATTTTCTCTACCTAAAAAATCTACATTTTTACTTATTTTCTGAGTTAAAGAATTCTGATTAAGTAAATTACTATTAACACAATAATTACCATCTGGTGCTATTTGCGGCATTTTATAATATGGGTTTGTAATAATAGCATGCATTAAAACATCTGTTGATTCAAATTCTTCTGGAGTACATAGCTCCCACTCATTATATATCCCCGAGCATATCATATTATTATCAAGAAGTCCCATGTTTGCTACAATACACCAATAAAGATACTCCATTGCCATACATTCATAATCACAGGTCCAATCATCATAGTGATACCAACCCTCTTCAGGGTAATTACTTGGAATCGTTAAGAATTGACCTCCCCTAGCAACATCCATAGCATCAGACATTTCTGATGAATTTGGCTCAAGTCCAAAAACATCTGGATATATTTCAATATGGCTACATGCATTAATAGTATGAAGCATTTCTTCTACACTAGCATCATTACCCCAAAATCCTGGTGAGGATGGATCAATTTCATTATTATATAAAACAGCTCCAGCACAAAAATTATTATTATCCATTAAATCATCAAAATTATCAAACAGGATTTCTTCCGCATTAGAACCCTCATAAGCAAATAATGGCATAACAGTATAGACATCCATTAACGCATTTTGAACATTTTCATCATCTATAATTCCATCTTCATCATTATCTAATAATTCTGCAGCTATGGCTGCTGCATGTAACACTTTTAAATCAGACACAGAAGATTCAGCATAAATATGTATACAATCAAATACATTAATATACTTTGGAAACAAAGCAAGAGCTTCTATGTCTGGACTAGGATTTTGTTCAATTTGAAAACATACCTGATTCTGTGTAAACAGAAATAGCGGAAGTAATAATATGACTANTAATTTATTGATAATCTATTGGCTTTTTGAACGGTACCTATCTAGTATTTCATATANCANAAAGACAATTACTATGGTTATTAAAGGTAAAACCATCCACCAATTTTTATTTTCTGTATTATACATGCTACCAAAAAGAGGNAGGATAACACATAATGCAAATAAACCAATTATAAAAAGATGTTGTTTTTTTTCAACNACTGAAACCATCTTATTAGCATGTTCAGACCTCACTAATCTTCTCATAGCATCCTGCATATCCTTACCATACGTTGGNTGATCAGAAGTNCTACCATCTTCTTCTTGAATAGTGACCATATATTTAAAGTAACCTGGATAAGAATTAGATTCTTTAATTAATTTACAATCAATTGCCTTTCTTTTTGTTNTTTTTTTTTCAGACATAATAAAAAATTTAAAACAAAGATATTAAAAACTATATGGATTATCAATTTGCAAANAATTGANTCATGTTTTTAAACGATTTAAATTCNAAAGCATTTCCNGATGGATCTAAGAAAAACATAGTAGCTTGTTCTCCTATTTGTCCTTCNAATCTAATATATGGCTGAATNATGAAATCTATATTTTTTGANTCTAAATNCTTTCTAAGNATACACCAATCNTTCCATTGTAAAACAACACCAAAATGAGGTATNGGCACATTTTCACCATCTACATAATTAAAAGATTTTTTANCAACAGATTNNTCTANNTGAATTACCAATTGATGCCCAAANAAATCGTAATCTACCCANNTATCACTNCTTCTNCCTTGACTACAATTTAAANTTGTACCATAAAAAAACTTNGCTNCTTNAAGATTNTTAACNGGAATAGCTAAATGAAAAGGTGAAAGNANAGACACNNTTAAAACTTATATATTTTTTNNNTNGTTCCATCNTCATATATATATAATATAAGTTTAGNATTTTTATNNTTNTTCACTTCTCTNCCATAAACATCAAATGCTTTAACTACATATGATNNTNTATTAGANTCTATAATATCTAANCCATCATCTGNATCACAAGCATCTCCTTCTCCATCTNCNTCAGTATCAGTTTGATCNGGNTTATATANAGAATAACAATTATCACAAGCATTACCGACTCCATCATTATCACTATCNGATTGACTNGTATTNNTGTNATCTGGACANTTNTCTTCTTCATCACANAAAACATCNNCATCAGAATTATTTACACAATCTCCATTACAATCATACATTGANTTTGTTGGATATATACAACATGCATCNACTTCTGCATTTGGATCATAATTACAAGCGTCCATATCCATACACCCAGGAATATCATTTGATGGAGCACAAGCAACACTTAAATTAGCATTAATACATCCATCTGTATTTGAATTAATCCAATTAACATAGTTTGACACTTTTGTATATACTCCTGGTCGACCTGCCTGAGCACAACCTGAACCCCAACTTGTAATACCCATTAATAACCAATCTGTATCTTCGACATTTCTAACAGCTACAGGACCACCACTATCTCCTTGACATGAATCCATACCACCATCAACGGCTCCTACTAATATCTCAGTAACTTCATTAACAGTGGCCCACCATGGAAAGTCTAAATCTGGATCATCATAATCAACAATAGGCACTTCAATATATTGTAACACATCTGATCCTTGACCGCCTTGAGACGTATTACCCCAACCAGTGACAACCGCCATCACACCCACATCTTGAGCTCCAGCATTAACTTGATTAGAACATATAATTGAAATAGGCTGTACATCATCATTAAATTGAATAGGCTCCTTCGTTCTTAATAGTGCAATATCATTGCCATTATTGCCATAACCTGAATGTGATATCACTTCTTCGACTTCATATTCATCACCACCAGCACCAAAAATACCAGCATATTCATTACTACTACCCACACCAATTGTTATACTTTCAGCAGATATTACTTGATTATTCTCTTCTACACAATGAGCTGCAGTTATGACCCAATATTGATGTATAACTGAAGCACCACAAAGATAGCCACTAGCATAAATAGCTGCTTGCCATGGATATTCTGAAATATCACAATCCTCGCCACCTACAATTTCTGTTTGCGGAAAAACTTGTGTTGAAAATAAAATTAATAATGATAATAGTAGATTTCTCATAATTGTTCTTTTTGTAAAGATAGTTAAATATCACTAATCTCTATTTATTTATATTTGTAAAACTTAACACATTTCACTTATGTCTTCAGTTAATAAAAATATTAAAAAATCTAAAACCATTGAATCAAACTTTTATTATTCACTACAAAAATTTGAAGACATAAAAGAAAAATTATTTACTCAAAACTGGCAATTTATTTGTGACACAAAAAATTTAACACAACACGGTGACAGTATCCCTTATGAATTCATCCCCGGATACATTGAAGAACCTTTATTATTAATCAATGATAATGGTGTCATTAAATCCATGAGCAATGTATGTACACATAGAGGAAATATCTTAGTTGAAAATCCAAAAAATCTAAAACAAGGAATCACATGTCGATATCATGGAAGGCAATTTAATACTTGTGGTAAATTTAAATTCATGCCTAAGTGCGAAGATGTCGAAAATTTTCCATCAGATAACGAAAACCTAATACAGATACCAACCCAACAATGGAAACAATTTATTTTCACATCAATCAATCCAAAAATATGTTTTGAGGAACTTATAAAAGAAATGAATGAAAGAGTTGGGTGGCTACCGATAGAAAAATTTGTGTTTTCAAAATCAAAATCAAAAGAATATGTTGTAAATGCAAATTGGGCTCTCTATTGTGACAACTATTTAGAAGGCTTTCATATTCCATTTGTACATAAAGAATTAACACAAAATTTAAATTATGGAGAATATGAAACAGAAATATTTAAATACTCTAATCTTCAAATAGGTGTTGGAAAAGATGATAATGAATGTTTTGACTTACCAAAAAACTCTATTGATTATGGAAAAAAAATTGCGGCATATTATTTTTGGTTATTACCAAACTTAATGTTTAACTTTTATCCTTGGGGACTTTCTATTAATATTGTAATCCCAATATCACCTGAAAAAACAAAAGTGAAATTCTTAAGTTATATATGGAAAGAAGAGAAACTAGATGTTGGTGCAGGTGCAGATTTAGATAAAGTAGAAAAAGAAGATGAAGAAATTGTCAAACTCGTTCAAAAAGGAGTAAAATCAAGATTCTATGATAGAGGACATTTCTCTCCCAGTATGGAAAAAGGTGTTCATCATTTTCATTTATTATTATCAAGATTTATAAATAATTAGGGGTACAGACAACTATCATCTTCAATATTAGCTAATGGATTATAATTTCCAGCAGATGAGTCCATACAGCCATAAATAATACAGTCACATATTTCACAACCATTTTGATCTAAAAGAAAACCGTTCTCACAAAACATTTCACATAGATCTAAACTACACGGGTTGTCTTCTTTTTGACAAGAAGAAAAATATAATAACATAAATAAACAGGGAAATAAAAATTTCATAATTAATTAATGTATTTTTTTTCTACTGTTCCATTATTATATATTTCCAGATATAAGCCTTTTTTAGAGGATTTACGACCCAGCATATCAATTGTTTTTATAATGAATTTATTTTGACTTAATGATTCAATAGATGAAGAATATATACAGGATCCGTCATCTATAAATCCTAATGGCAAACTATATTCTAATAAATTATAAGCTCCATTCTCTTGAGGGGGCGCATTAAAATCAACAGTATATAAGCAACCCATTTCACCTTCTAGAGTATTACAATAATAATTTTCTGCTTCTGGATCAGAACAACCAGTTGCCACTTCACAATTCTCCAAATATGTCCATTTTATCATTTCTTTAACGCCTTGCAAAAATTCTTCACAAGCAGGTAAAATTTCTTCTTCTGGATTATCAAATGCTAAGAGCCCATTCCAATTAGAATCAAAATAATATAAACTAGCCGGTCTTAATTCATATAAAAAAGACAGAGATGAAAGTCCGCCATATATCCAATCTACCATCCCACCACTTATTAAGTATAATAAATTATTAACAGTTCCTGTTCCAAAAAGATATGGATAATCATTAGTATTACTCACAGCAGCTTGCATTTGTGTACCTAAACAAAATATTTCATCATTATCTTCTGTGGGCTCATCTGAAGATGACCAAGGCCCNACAATTAGAGAACTATAATTATGCACATCAATATGATTTACTAAATTCGGAATGGAACTGATATACTGACTAACTACTGACGTCTCAAATGCAGAGAAAGGAGCAGATCCAACGTAAATATCACTACATGGATTTTCGCTTGTACTTTGTTCTCCATTCCAATCAAAATCCCAATTTCTATTTAAATCTGTGCCCACACAATCACTCCCTATATTAATTTGTCGGTTTTTTCGCCACCATCTATCTTCCTCCCAAGTATATACATAACCATCTGGGTTAACGACCGGGATAATATATACATCTACTTCATTTAAAAAAATGTTCCAATTAGAATTGGAATAATATAGCTCAGGTAAATGTTCTATTAAATAAGTTGTAGCCATAGGTGTTATCCACTCTCTAGCATGTTGCCCACCATTTATAACAATAGCTGGTTTAGGATTAGGATAAGTTCCGTTAGCAGAACTAAGTTTGATCGCCCAAATATCGCGTCCTTCATATGATTGACCAATAATTATTTTGGTAATATAACCTGTCTCTTGATTTACTGAGGAAGCAATAATATCATCTATTTTATCCTCAATCTCATCTAATTCTCTATATACTGAATACCAGTTGGTAGATCTTTGATATTGTCTTTTTTCAATATTATCCATCTCCAAATCAATCATTTTTGCCATATTATTTTGAATGATTGAAAATGGAATATTATGATGATTTAACCATGCAATTGTTAAACTATCTACAATTAAATCAGATTCTAGCATTGAAGCTCTACAACTAATTGGAATAACATTAAATTCTGAAAGAGAATCAATAATTGCTTGATTAATAGAATGTACCTTAATTAAACTCTTATTAATATATGGATCACTATTCGTTTGTGATTGAGCAAGATAAAAAGACACCCCCAATAACAAGCTTAAAAAAAACCTCATCTTTATTTCCACTTTATATTACAGCCTACAGAAGGTTTTTGAACACTAGTTATCTCTGTGTTTGTAAGAATTGCATCCAACACTAGTCTAATATCTGATCCGGTCACAGGTTCATTGTTTCCAGGTCTTGAGTCATCTAGTTGACCACGATAAACACATTCCATGTTTCCATTAAAAACACTAAAATCGGGAGTGCAAGCAGCATTATATAATTTTGCAACTTGCTGAGTTGAGTCAAACAAATACGGAAATGGTATATTATACTCATGAATTAAATCAATCATTTTTTCTGGAGAATCATCAGGATAATTAATTATATCATTAGCATTAATCCCAATAACTGTAATTTCTTTAGACATATAATCATTAGCTAATTTTACTAATCCATCTAGAACATGTACCACATATGGACAATGATTACACATAAAAATAACTATTGTTGCATAATTTGATTTCAATGCATTTAAAGACTGATTCTTTCCTATTAAAGGATTGAGAAGATTAAAATCAGGAGCCTTATAGCCTAATGGAATTTGTGTTGTTGGAGTCAATACCATAATATAAATATATAATAAATATCTTAAAAAGATATGGCACCAAAACTCTATTTAACAGATGATTTTCATTTTTTTTTAAAAAAAAATAAAAGTTTGGCACAAGATTTGTTTTATTCATACTGGAAGTCAACTTAATGTTTAACTTGAAAAAATGAATACTATGAAGAATTTTACCCAAACAGTAGCTATAGGAATAATAGTACTAGGCTCCATGACAATCTCGAATGCACAAACTCAAGGACCTATTTTGGCTGAAAAATTAGAAATGCCGGAAAAATTGGTTAAACAAACCCTACAAAAACGATCGCTAATTTGGATTGATGGCCAGTGGAAAGTTGAAGACAATAAATATATCTGGGTAAGCGGACACTGGGAAACTAAAAGGATTGGCTATGTTTTTATAGACGGAAAATGGAAAAAAACATCAAAAGGATGGGTCTGGACAGATGGATATTGGAAAAAAATTGATTTAAATAAATGGATGACTTTATTTGCATAATAAAATATCCACTAAAAACCTACCAGAATATAATAAAGGGAGAATGCTAGCATTCTCCCTTTCTGTTTTAAATAAGTTCTATATTTGAGGAAAATTAAAATTTGATATTGGTGGAAAATAATTATGATTTTATCGCTACTACTATGTTTGGCTTAGAAGATGTTCTTAAAAAAGAACTAATTGCGTTAAAAGCTAATAATATCAAAGTGGGAAATAGATGCGTATATTTTCAAGGAAATCAAAATTTAATGTACAGAGCGAATATAAAATTACGAACCGCTCTAAAAATATTAAAAAAGATAAAAATCTTTAAAGCAAAAAAAGAAGCAGAATTATATAAACATATAAGCCGCATTAAATGGTATCATTTATTATCTGAAACAGATACTTTTAGTGTGTCATCTACAGTAAATTCAAAATATTTTACACATAGTAATTATGTTTCATTAGTAGTAAAAGATGCGATTGTAGATCAATTTAAGAAAAAGACTAACAAACGTCCATCTGTAGATTTAAAAAAACCTGACCTAAATATTCATATACATATTTCAAACAATTATTGTACTGTGTCCCTTAATAGCTCTGGAGACTCACTCCACAAAAGAGGATATCGTTCCAATAAGTTTCATGCACCCATAAATGAAGTACTAGCAGCTGGTATCATATCACTTAGTGATTGGGATGTAAGAAAAACCCTAATTGACCCAATGTGTGGATCTGGCACTTTTCTAATTGAAGCTGCTTTATTTGCAATAAATAGAGCGCCAAATATATATAGAGAAAATTTTGGATTTCAAAATTGGAAAGATTATAACCACAGTATGTTTAAGGAAATAAAATCTGAAATTAAAACAGAAGAAATTTCTTTTAACGGTAATATAAAGGGACATGATATTTCAGCTAATTCAATAGACATTAGCCGAAAACATATTGAGAACATGAATTTAAATAAGGTGATTAAAGTAAGTGGTAAAGATTTTTTTCAAACTATAGGCGAATCAGATACTGTGTTAATATTTAATCCACCGTATGGAAAAAGGATAGAGATTAAACAAAATTATTACAAAGAAATTGGAAACACTTTAAAACAAAAACATACTAACACATCTGCATGGTTAATAAGTAGTGAACTAGAAAAAATTAAAACCATTGGTCTTAAAACAAGTAGAAAAATTAAACTTTTTAATGGTCCATTAGAATGTCGACTACTAAAATATGAACTCTATAAAGGCTCTAGAAAAATTAATAAATCTCAAAATGAACAACAAGACAAGCAGCAAGATTATTAATAGAATGTAATAAAATAGGAAGCAGCAAGCTTTTTGAAATTAATCTAGCATAACCTAATAAAATTGCCATCGGTAATAATATGAATAATATGCTTGTTTGGTCATATTGAAGATGAATACCCGCAAATAATAAAGAACTAATAAATACCGCTCCATGTCCTCCTACAAAGGAGTTTTCTAATCCTTTAAACAAAAAGCCTCTAAACAATACTTCTTCAAACAAAGGTCCAAAAATAACAACACCTATATAAAGTATTGGTAAATTATTAGCCTGCCTATAACTTTCAACTACAAAAGTGTCATCAAATACATTGGGCTTCCAATAAGATATCAATTCAGAAAAAAACATAAAAAAAATACAAATACATAGAAAAAGAATTGTTGTTTTAGGCTGAGGTAAATTAAAACTTAAATAAGTAAATACAGGGGTGCTTTTAATACGGATAAAAAAAATGATAAATAGGACACCTATTATTGAAGAAATGGCAGATATCAATCCTAAGTTGCCATATGCAACATTCTTAATTTCTGCTTCTGTTACAAGAGAATTGCCTGAAACAAGCATACGACAAGCTGTCTGAAAACCTTGAATAACATCATTTTCTATTACTGTAGCAACAACAACTAATTGGGTTATTTGAAAAAGTACGAAAACAATAAAAGCAATACTAATTGTTGAAAGAAGATTCCAGTATTTTGTGTTCATCAAATTATCCATAATGTAGAAATAAAAATACGTATTTTTGGACAATGGATAATCAATCAAACGATTTAGAAAATAAAAAAATATCTCACACTATCTTTATTTTTCCCATTTTCATGATATTAATCATAGCATTAATTAAATTTATTGAGGTAAAAACACACACAAACTTTGCTTTTTTAGGTGTTTTTCCAAAAAATATTGAAGGTTTACCTGGAGTAATATTATCCCCATTTATACATGGTTCAGAAAAACATCTTTTTAATAACATACTACCACTTTTTTTTCTCTTATCTGCTATGATTCATTTTTATGACAAATTATCATACTTAATTTATGTCATTATACATATTACAACAGGTTTACTTTTATGGTTCATTGGAAGAGAAGTTTATCACATTGGTGCAAGTGGTGTGGTCTATGGACTAGCGTCATTTATGTTTTTTAGTGGATTATTTAGAAGAAATACTCAATTATTAGCTTTCTCATTATTAATTACTTTTTTATACGGAAGTATGGTTTGGGGGATATTCCCTGAAACAGTGAAAAAAGGTGTTTCTTGGGAAGGACACCTAAGTGGAGCGATTGTTGGATTTATAGTTGCAATTATTTTTATTAAAAAAGGTCCTCAAAGAAAAAAATATGACTGGGATGAAGATGACACTCAAGATGAAGAATATATTTATCATATAATCGATGAATAGTGATATTTTTTTTAATTTTGAGTTCTTAATTAACAAAAATTTAATAAAACCTATAGCTATATGAACTACATCTATTTCAGTACCACACTAATTATAATACTGACATTTTTGGGTTGCTCTAATAACATTTCTGAAACAAGTAATGAGATTTTAAGTGGTCAATATGTTGAAAAAAATAAAGATGGTTTAGTGGAAAAAATTGGTCATTTTAATAATGGGAATCGTGAAGGCATATTTCTGTATTTTGACAAAAAAGGAAAATTACAAGCACAAGAAAATTATGTCAACAATCAACTTCATGATACCCAAATTACAATTCATAATACAGGAAAAATAAGTACTCTTACTACTTATGAAAATGGAATAAAAAACGGGGAATACAGCATCTATTACAAAACTGGAAAAATTCAAGAAAGTGGATCATATCAAAACAATCAAAAACATGGTGAAATTGTTTTTTATTATGATACCGGAGAAAAACATAGTGTATACGAATATAAAAATGGTGAAGTCATTGGTGAGCCACAAACATATTCTAAAGAAAAAAAATAACACCTAGCATAAGCCATTAGACTATTAAAATGAAGGCTAAATAATAAAAAAATGTATTTTCTTAATCACAAATAAGGTTTTATTATTTAGCATAATCAACAGATTAAAAATACACTAAAAACATATTAATGTTTTTTGAATTTTGAATTGATTTTATTATATTTATGTGTTAGTCTTTTTTGAAAACATATTGATTTGAGATTAACAAAAAAATAATATATAATTAAATATACCCCCAAATCAATAAAATTAAATATTTAAAATTATGAGAAAGTTCAACTTTTTGATGGCTATTCTAGCCTCTTTATTTGCCCTACAATTTGCATGGGCACAACCAGGTAATTATGATGTCGAAGCAGGTGCGTTTTATTTCAACCCACAAACAACTGAACTCAATGAAGATGGAGTTTTAGAAATTGAAGTAGGGTCAACTGTGACATGGATAAATGTTGGTGGATTTCACGACGTTAATTTTGAAACTAACTCTATAACTGGAGAAAGCTTTGGAAATCCAGAAGCATTTTATTTGCAAGCCGTATACTCTGCTGGGCCAGATAGTCCTACAGAAATAGGATCTCATACATTTACCGTAGAAGGGACTTATAATTATGATTGTGCCGTTGGTACACACGCCGCACAAGGTATGATTGGAACAATCATNNTAACACCTCAAGGTGAATACCCTGGATGTATGGATGAATTAGCATGTAACTATGATGAAATTGCTAACATAGATGACAATTCTTGTCTTTATGACAACTTATGTTGTGACGCATTAACACCTGAGTGTCTTGCTTGTCAAGCTTGTCAAACACCGGAGGACTGGTGTTTAGATAATCCAGGTTACACAGGCTGTGACGAATATGATGTGGTCGGATGTATGGATGATGGTTTACAAGAATGGTCTCCATTCCCAGGTATTGCTGCAGATGACTATGAGCCAGGAGCAAACACACCTGGAGATTGTGCATATTGGGGATGTGGGAATCCTGACAACACATTAATGTTAGTTGGAACATTCATGGATTTACAAGCATATGAAGATCCTGTGGGATCTGGTAACTGGGTAAGTAATGGATGGGATGGAACTTCTATGACAGTATTTAATGTTTGGGAAGATTCGTATATATATGAAGTTGATGACACCGTATTTTATTTCTCACCAACACCCGAAATTATGTATGAACTACCTCCTCTACCAACAGAAGATGTAGCAGGTGCTATTGACTTAACTGGTAGCCCTGATGAGGAAGCTCCTGACTACAACCCAAATTACGGAGCAGATATTCCAGACGGACTAATTAATCATGATGATTGTCTTGAATGTCCATTAAATGAAGACTTTGTAGGAAACTATGGGCATGTTGTTAACTTCTGCGCGCCTGATGATTTACTAGATGGTTGTTATCAATTAGTAGTTGATGAAGGGGATCAAAGTTCAATAGCTTGGCAAATTCAAAATGCTGAAATCTCTGTATTTGCATTATCAGGTTCTTCTTATTTTGATTCAACTAGTGGTTCAGCTTGTACAGATGATCCAGATGATGCTGGTTACGACTTCTTTGACATAGATATTAATAGTATGTCATTTGAAGATGGTATTCTAACAACCGAAGTTTGTAATAGTGGTACGGAAACTACTGCTAATCAAGATGGTATTGAGACAATGGGGACAACATGGGTGTTAATCGATGGTGAAGCTGAAATAGCGGATTCTCCATCAGGTCTACAAGGATTTCCAATATTGGGAGTCGAAAATGGAGAGATTATATATGGTGACCCAGTAATTAGTGATGGTTATTTAGGTGGTAATTGTTATGATTTTTCATATGACCTTTCTGAATTAACATCAGCTGCAGTATTAGGTCCTGGGGATCATGCTATTACAATATGGGTTAACGGAGGGACCGAGCAACCTTTAGGACAAAGCACTGAATTTACTGAAACTAATTATGAAAATAATGTACAAACAGTATCATTTACTATTCCATATATATATGGATGTATGGATCCTTGGGCCTCTAATTATGACCCAAATGCAAATAGTGATAATGATGGCGCTGAACCCTGTTATTATGTTTGTGGTGACACTGATGGTGATGGTGAAATAGATGACAATTCTTATCAGTCATTCACAATTACATGTGGTGGTGGAACATGGCAAGAAGAAGTTGGATGGACAATTCAAACAGTAGATGGATTTGAAGTTATATCAGGTGGAGCTCCATTTGATAGTAATGACTATAGTGAATATGGAATATGCTTAGCGCCTGGTTGTTACCAAGTACTTATGACAGACACATATGGTGATGGATGGGATGGCAATGAATTAGAAATTGGAGAAGATTTAGAATTTACAATAGAAGGTGCAAACTCAGAAGCATCTGCTTTATTTGAAGTTGGAGAAAATGGTTGTGGAGATTATCTAGGATGTATGGATACTGCTGCAACAAATTATAGTGAAGATGCTATCCAAGATGACGGTTCTTGTGAATATGATTGTTCATCCTTTACTGATGACAATGGAATTCCTTTTGAATCTGTAGAAATAAGTGTTGATGGTGGATTCTACCAAGCTGAAGTAGGATGGGAAATTATAGATGCTGATGGAACTATATTAATATCTGCTGGCGCTCCTTATTCTGACGTATCTTGTTTAGCTGTTGGATGTTACACATTAAATATGAGTGATTCATTTGGAGATGGATGGGAAGGCAATGTTATGACATTAGAAACAGGAAGTGGGTTTACATGGACATTTGAAGGTCCTACAGATGAATGGCCAAATGGAATTTCTGCTACCGGAACATTTGCTACTGGCGACCCAACTGCTTGTGGAATATACTTTGGGTGTATGGACGCTGAAGCAGATAATTATAATGAAATAAATAATGTTGAAGATGGCTCATGTGAATATTCATGTCCAAATGGTGGAACTCCTGTTACTATTGAATGTGATGGTGGAACATGGCAAGGAGAAATTGCTTGGACAATATATGACTCTAATGGGGCTGTTGTTGTAAGTGGAGGTGCTCCTTATTATGATGAAGGGACATGTCTTATTGACGGATGTTACACAGTTCAAATGACTGATTCATTTGGAGATGGATGGAATGGCAATGACTTAACCATATTAGGAGAAGGCATTGATTTTGAAGTAACTGCTGAAGGAACTGGTGGTTCTGCAGCATTTGGCATAAATGATGATGGCTGTGTAACTGAAGGTTGTATGGATGATACAGCTGAAAATTACAATCCAGATGCTAATATGGATGATGGCTCATGTGAATACAATTGTGAAACATGGTTAGACACAGAAGAATTATATTCTTGTTACTGGTATGTATGGGTATACAACACATATGAATATACAGTTGAAATGATGGAAGGCTATGGCTATGACTGTACTTGTGTTGAGAATCCTGTTCCTGGATGTACTGATATAAATGCTGACAATTATGATCCAGCTGCCACAGAAAACGATGGCTCATGTGACTACACATGTGATGAAGATGCTGGACAAGTATCTACTACTATTACATGTGATGGTGGAACATGGCAAGGAGAAATTACTTGGCAGATATATGATTCAGCTAATAATTTAGTTGCTTCAGGAGGTGCTCCATATACAAATGAAATTTGCTTATTAGATGATGAATGTTACTCTGTTCAAATGCAAGACTCATATGGTGATGGATGGAATGGTAATATATTAAATATTGGTGGTGTTGAAATGAGTCTTTATGCTGGAACAAGTGGAAATGGGACTTATAATTGTATTTATGAATGTAACTTTGATGAAGTTGCTGTAAGTGTCAATAACGGTTCAGGAACAACATTTGGATTCTCTATTACCAATAGTGCTGGAGATGTAGTTATTGGTGGAGGAAATGATTTTGAGGGCGTTATTTGTATAGACCCTGATGACTGTTATGATGTAAATCTAGCGAGTTCTGGCGGAAATGGTAATGAAGAAGCAAGTTTAGTAATCGGAGAAAATGAATATAGTTGGATTGGAGCAGATGATTATGATTTATTTCAAATCTGGTATGCTAATCACTACCAAGTTATAGGTTCTGGTTGTCCTACGTATGGTTGTATGGAGGAATCTGCTGATAATTATAATCCTGATGCTGATGTAAATGAAGTGTCGCCAGCTGACTCATCAAATCCTTGTATCTACTACGGATGTACAGACCCTAATGCATCTAATTATGATGAAGGTGCTAACTCTGATGATGCTTCATGTGAATATGTTTGCGAAGATGGACTTGATGTATACTTAGTAAGCTGTGATGGAGGCACTTGGCAATATGAAATAACTTGGGAAGTTATTGATGGTGATGGAAATATTTCGGCAACAGGAGGAGCTCCAACAAGTACAGGAATTTGTCTTGCTGATGGCTGTTATACAGTAAACATGTACGATAGCTTTGGTGATGGATGGAATGGAAATATTCTAACAATTGGTGACATGTCTTTTGAAGTAGAAGAAGGAACATTTGCACAAGGAGTACTTGTTGCTGGTGTAGAGGCATCAGAATGTGGTGTTTTCTACGGATGTACTGACTCTGAAGCATTAAATTATGATAGTGGAGCTACAAATGACGATGGTTCTTGTTATTACAACTGTGATCAAGAAGGATGGGAATCAGTTCTTATATCTTCTACAGAAGGTTTATACTCATATGAGATCGCTTGGAACATAGAAGATGCTGATGGCAATATTTTATTGAATCCTGATGAAGCTCTTGTTGATACATGGATATGTTTAGATCTTAATGCATGCTATACGATCAATATGACTGATACTTGGGGAGATGGTTGGAATGGAAACACTATTTCAATCACTACACAAGCAGGTGAAAGTACCGATATTACTCTTTTTGCTGGTGATTCAGGCTCTGTTGAATATGGATACTGTCCATTTATTTGTGACGATACAACATTAGATGTTACAGTTAACAATGGTAGTGGTACTGACTTTGCATTTGTTGTCACTGATTATGATGGCAATACTGTAGTTTCAGGCGGAAACGACTTCTCTGGACTAGGTTGTTTTGATTTAGATAATGGTTGCTATACAATTTCGTTATCTAGTGCTGTCGGTGGCGGTCAAGGTTCTGCTTCATTAACAATTGGTGATGACGAATTTAACTGGAATGAAGGAAGTGATATTGATTACTGGAGTTCTATCAATCCTGAATCATTAGGAAATGGATGTCCTACATTAGGATGTACTGATGATTCAGCATGTAATTTCAATTCAGAAGCCAACCTTGATGATGGTTCCTGTTGGTATGCAGAAGATTGTGATAATTATTGTGTAAATGAAGAATTTGATTATGCTGATGGAATAGCTATTTCAACAACAGCTTTATTTGACACATGGTTTGCCGATGGTTCTGCTGATGTTTATGTTAGTGGTGGAGAAATTAGTGTAACTCCAGGATCTGACATAGTGACTACTGCACCAGTATTTGAAGATGGTTCATATACTGTATCTTTTGATATGGGTATACCTAGTGGTGGATCTGGTTACTTTAATATGGGTAATTCTGGGGACCCAAATAACTGGCAATGGGAATTTGAAGTTTTCTTCAACGCTGATGGGACAGGATTCACAACTCAATCCTATGAATTATTCAATTATGATAGTGGTGTAATTGCTGTTGAAGTAAATATTGACTTAGATGCAGGATTAGCATCTGTTTCAATAGATGGTTCTTGTGTTGAAACATGGGATTGGACAGGTAACTTAGGAGGTGTTAACTTCTATGGAATTTCAACAACTGACACTTACACAGTAGACAACTTTAGTCTATGTGCAGGTGATGCATCTTTTGCAATTTGTGTTCCAGGATGTACAGATTTATCAGCATTCAATTACAATCCTGATGCAACAGAAGATGACGGTTCATGTATAGCTGTAATAGAAGGATGTACAGATCCTGCTGCTTGGAATTATAATATTTTAGCCAACACAGATGATAATTCATGTGTGAATTCTTGTGCAGACATAGGACAAGCTGAAATGACTGTTACACTGTTTACAAATGGTGTAGTGGCAGGATGGTATGGTAGTTCAATCACTATTGGTGACGATGTATTTACATTAGGTAATGTATATCAAGAAAGTCAAGTATTCTGTGCTGATTTAACAAGCTGTATAGATGTAACTGCAGGAGGTGGTATCCAGCAATATAATATTGGTTGGACAATTAATGCAGACGGTGAAGATATTTTAACAGGGGGTGCGCCATTCACTGGTGAAATAGGATACTGTGCTGTATTAGGATGTACAGACTCAGCAGCTTGTAATTATAACTCTGACGCAACTGAAAATGATGGGTCTTGTACATATGCAATTGCGGATTACGATTGTAATGGTGTTTGTATTGATTCTGATAATGATGGAGTTTGTAATGTCGATGAAGTAGATGGATGTACAGATCCAACAGCCTTTAACTACATGGCAACTTCTACTGAAGAAGATGGGTCTTGTATAGCTGTAATAGAAGGATGTATAGATCCATTAGCAGGAAACTTTGACCCAAGTGCTAATGCAAACACAGATGATGGGTCTTGTACATATGGTCCATGGGATGTGGAAGCTACAGACTGTAATATGACTGTATTACTTCCAGCAAACTTAGAAATCACTATAGAAGGTGAAGAGTTTGAAGGAAGTATTTGGATTGGTGCTACAGATTCAGATGGTAACGTCTATGGATCTACCCTATATACTACAGGTGTTGTTAACTCAATTGCAGTTTGGGGTGAAGAAGCAGGCGTAGGCAATGGAATGCTAGAGGGAGAAACTATTAATTGGATATTATCATTTGATGATGGTGAAATTATGCCAGCGTCCGCTGTATTTAGTTTTGGAAACTCAACTTATGCTTGTTACGGTCTCTCTGGACTAAGTACTTTAGATTTTGTTTCAACATATACACAAACTATTCCACTTTCAACTGGATGGGGAATATGGTCAACATACATAGATCTGGAAGATCCTAATATGGCTTCTGTGTTTGCTGATGTTGTAACTAATTTAACTATCGTAAAAGATGAAAATGGTTCGGTTTACTGGCCAATGTTTGGACTAAATTCAATTGGTGAATTAACTGATGGCAAAGGATACCAAGCTAAAATGACAGCAGATGATGATTTAGTATTAGAAGGTAATTTAGTTCCTTTTGATTTAGAACTTGAATTAACTGAAGGTTGGGGTATTATGGGTTATTTACATCAAAATTGCTACAATGCAGCTGACATGATGGATCCTGTAGTTTCTGATTTAACTATTTTAAAAGATGAAAATGGTTCAGTTTACTGGCCAATGTTCGGACTAAATTCAATTGGCGATATGTGTCCAGGCAAAGGTTATCAAGTAAAAATGACTGCAGCATCAATGTTTAGTTATCCATCAGGGGGCAGATTTGGTTTTAGTGATGTAACTACAGTAGGAAAAACTGTTCATTATGATAAAGCTTCTAACACTGGAAATAACATGACTATCGGTCTTCCAACAACAGCTTGGGAGGTAATACCAGTTATTGGTGATGAAATTGCTGCTTATGATGAAGCAGGAAGATTAATTGGAAGCACATTATTCACAGGTGATAACATTGCTCTTACAGT